>JBILDL010000363.1:0-3318 GCA_044352635.1 Saprospiraceae bacterium
ACATTAACGTTTGTAAGAAACCGCTACATTGTCCTTCTCAAAATGTGTTTATGTTCATGGGATTATATATAAGTCGTGCCTTAAGGGACGACTTTTTTTTTGCCCCTACCTCACTTTACTTTATTCCTGATGTAAGAATTTTTATCTATATTTAATTTATAAATAAATCACATGAAATATTCTTTCCTCTCTCTACTCGTTTTATTCGCTTTTGCTTGCAAAACTGAATTACCCCAAAAGGATTATGCTGCTTTACAAATATTATTTAAGGATTGGAGAGCTTTTGAAGTGCCTCCCTTAAGGGATGATGCTCCTGATTATACCAAAGCAACCTTTAGCAAAAGAATGAAAGATTTTGAAATTCTTAAAAAAAGGTTGAACCATTTTGATACCAGCGGCTGGAAGGTGGCTCAAATAAATGACTGGAAGATTATCCATGCTGAAATGAATGGCTTCGATTTTAATCACAGGATTTTAAAACCCTGGGAAAGAGATCCGGCTTATTATAAATTATTATGGACTGAAAGAAGCGATGTGCCCGCTCATGAAGGTCCAACGCCTCATTATACCACCGAACTCTGGCAGTATAATTTCCCCTTGAACGCAAATGAAAGAAAGAAATTTATCGAAAATATGAATAGAATTCCTCCTTTTTGTGAACAGGCAAAATTAAATCTGACAGGTAACGCAAGGGATTTATGGATTGCAGGTATCAGGGATATTAATGGGCAGGCCGCCGATTTAAAGAGTGTGCTGGATCTTCCTGGCGTTTCTTCCGATGAATCTTTAGTATCTGCCATTACAGCGGCTATCGCTTCAACCAATGGATTGGAAAAATGGCTCATCGCGGAAACCAGTAAAAAAAATGGTCCTTCTGGTATTGGAAAAGATAATTATACCTGGTATTTGAAAAATGTTCACCTCGTTCCGCTAACCTGGGACGATGAGGTTCTTTTACTCAAAAGAGAATTGGCAAGAGCCTGGAGTTCCCTGAAGTTGGAGGAACATCGCAATAGGAATTTACCACCTTTGGTGCCAGCTTCCTCTCCTGAAGATTATAACAAAAGGGCTGATGAAGCCGCAAAAAGCTTAATGTCTTTCCTTAAAGAGGCGGATATTCTCACCGTAAAAGACTATTTCGATCCGGCCTTAAGGGAACATCTTGGAAAATTTGTTCCGGAAAATACAAGGAACTTTTTTTGGATCACCGCTCACCTCGATCAACGTCCTCTTTTTTCTCATTTTTATCATTGGTTCGAATTGGCTCAAATGGATATTGAACCACACACAAATCCTATAAGAAGAGATCCTTTGTTATATAATATTTTTGATTCCCGAAATGAGGGAATAGCTACCGCGGTAGAGGAAATGTATATGCAAGCCGGTCTTTATGACAATCAGCCAAGAGTTCGTGAAATCGTATATATCATGCTGGCTCAGCGTGCTGCCAGAGGCCTGGGGTCTTTGTACGCCCATGCAAACATTATGTCTATGGAAGAGGCTGGGGGAATTCACTCAGAATTCACACCGAGAGGATGGATGAAAACGGAGAAGGAATTACGCATTTTTGAACAACAACTCTATCTCAGACAACCAGGTTATGGCACCAGTTATATCACAGGAAAATATTTAGCCGAACAAGCTATGGCTGAATATGCTCAAAAATTAGAAGCCAATGGTTTACCTTTTTCAATAAAAGGTTTCTTAGATAATTTAAATAAAATGGGTAATATTCCCATGGATTTGTCCCGCCAGGAAATATTAGATACAGTCGGTAAGGAATAAGAATCATCTCGACTGAAAGCGACGTTAATATATTGACACCAACTACTTGTCATCATTTCCTAAGGTAGAAATGATGTCGAGTACCTCTTTTTCTGTTAGTCCAGTTAGCTGGGTAAGGGTTTCTACGGACATATTATTACTTACACCCTTTCGTATGATTTCTATGATCATTGTTTTTTTACCTTCAATGTTCCCAGCCTTCATTCCTTTTAGTTTTCCCTCTTTCAGTCCGGCAGCTTTCCCTTTTTTTATACCTTCTATTTTACCCAGCTTATGTCCTTCCTCTTTTCCTTCCTCTTTTCCCTCTTCAAAGGCCGTATCCATGGAGTTTTTTATATCCCGATAGAATTTTTTACTATCCTCATAAGATTTAAGTTCTTCTCTGGTAAAATGAGCTACCTCGGCTATGGCAAATAATTTTTCAAATCTTTCTTCTTTCAATTGATCTGGTATTTTATCCAGTTTGTGCAAGTTTTTTAAAACGAACAACCATTTTTCAAAATTTGTAGATAATTCATCTATTTTTTTGTTGAATTTGGGCAATTCCAGATAAATAAAGGTGAGTTTATCGTAAAATACTTTACAGGTTTCTATGTCTGTAAGCTTTACATCATACCGATATTTGTGAATATCTGCCTTATCTTCTTCAAACACAAAATCAAGAATAGCTACGGTATAAACCGCTTTCAATTTGAAGTCCCAATCGTTTTGCTTCGCTTGTTCCTGTATGGGAAAAGTGGCATAAAACAGGGTTCTGTCTTTAAAATAGGTCTGTTTGGCTTTTTGTAACTCTACAATAAATTTTTCCCCTTTCTCATTTTCGCAATAAATATCAAAAATAGCTCTCCTGTCAAGTGGACTTGAACCAAGATGTTCTGTATTCAAATAGGTTATATTTTTGATGGGGCCTTCCTGTTCTATGAGTAATTCATTTAGAAAATCGAGGAGTAAAGGCTTGCTTGGCTTTTCTCCAAACAACTTTTTAAAGCCAAAGTCGGTAAATATATTAACATACTTTTCTCTCGGTTCCATCATTTGTTTAAATTAGTTTCTAAATATAGGCTATTTAGAACTCAAAAGGGGGCAGACCTAAAAATAGACTTCTGTAGCGGTTCGAAAGGTGTTGGCATGCGCCTCAATAATATGTGATAATTGAGGTGAATACCCACCGCCCATGGTCACCACTAAGGGGATTTTATTCTTCTTACATATTTCCATTACGTATTTATCCCTTTTCCTGCATCCCTCCCGACTGACGGACAAACGCCCAAGCCGATCCGTCGTCAATATATCGACGCCAGCCTGATAAAAAATGAGCTCCGGTCGATGTTGATCTATTACTCTTGGCAAAATATTGAATAATATCTTTAAATAGGCGTCGTCTTCCGTTCCGTCGGGCAATCCGATATCTAAATGAGAAGCTTCTTTTCTGAATGGATAGTTCTTGGCTCCATGCATGGAAAAAGTGAATACCTGCCCATGTCCACTGAAGATAGAGGCACTCCCGTTTCCTTGATGAACATCTAAATCGAC
>JBILDL010000364.1:0-3317 GCA_044352635.1 Saprospiraceae bacterium
TACTTTAGAGCAATTCATTCTATCATTATAAAAATTTAAATATTTTGGATAAGCTTTTTCTATCTTCTAAAATTAATTGGATTATCCACATCATTTTTTGGATAGTAATGTTTTCTGTCCTTCTTTTAATCAAAGAAACAAAGGAAGACTTAATTTTTAATCTTAGTAACGAACTCATCAATGTGAGTTTCTATATCTTCATCGTTTATTTAAACCTTCTTTATTTAATACCAAATTATTTAAACCAGAAAAAAATATTCACCTATTTATTCTTATTATTCTTAGCATGTTTTTTATTGACACCTATTAAAACAATGGCTCTCCACATCAAATTAAATGATTTCCCTACCTACCAGTATAAATTATTTGAAAAACAAACAGGATATTTCTTTGTGTTTATTGTCATTTCTGGCTTTACTACCATTGGAAATATTGTTGTTGACTGGTTTGCACAAATTTCGTTGAGGCAGCAACTGGAGAATAAAAATATGCAATCAGAACTACAATTTTTAAAGTCTCAAATTAATCCTCACTTCTTTTTTAACACTTTAAATAGCCTATATTCCCTGACGTTAAAAAAATCAGATCTTGCGCCTGAAATAGTTATTAAGTTGTCTGATATGATGAGATATATGTTGTACGAGTGTAATGAAAAAAAAGTAAATCTCTCCAAAGAAATTCTTTATTTACAAAATTATCTGGATTTAGAAAAATTAAGACAAGGAAATTCCATTGATATTAAGTTTGACATTACTGGAAGTATAGAAAATGAACTCATCGCTCCCCTATTATTAATACCATTTCTTGAAAATTCTTTTAAACATAGCGTGAATACCTCCCTTGATTCTGTTCGATATGTTCATATTACATTGCATGTAAATAATCATCTGCTGAACTTCTCCATTGCTAATAATAAGTCTTCCACCGTTTATAATACAGAAAATTTGCCCTTAGTGGGTGGTATTGGTCTGGAAAATGTAAATAGGCGATTACAACTCATCTATCCTAATAGGTTCGAATTGAATATTCTGAACCTACCACAGGAATATTGTGTAAACCTTTCCCTAAAATTAACTGATTAAAACATAAAAAATGCTTAATATTTTAATAATTGATGATGAACCTTTAGCTCAGGATGTATTAGAAACTTATGTTTCACAGTTTCCCGAACTAAACTTAGTGGCTAAGTGCCTTAATGCCATTGAGGCAAATGAATGGTTAAAGAACACATCTATTGACCTTATTTTCTTAGATATTCAAATGCCCATGATAAGCGGGCTGGATTTTTTAAAAACATTAAAAAATCCTCCATTGGTCATTATTACCACAGCTTATCCAAATCATGCCATTGAAGGATTTGAGCTGAATGTTTTAGACTATTTATTGAAACCCATTTCTATGGAACGCTTCATAAAGGCTATAAATAAGGCGTTTGAACTACATCAATTACATAAAAATCAAATCCTGGAAAAAGTTAGTACCGAGAAAGAACCTGAAGATTATTTCTTTGTAAAAGCTGACAAAAAATTGATTAAGATAAACCACAATGAAATTATTTATATAGAAGGACTGAAAGATTATGTTATCATTCGCATGGAAAACCAAAGAGTGATTACTTTACAAACAATGAAAAGCCTGGAAGAAAAATTACCTGTTTTGAAATTCAAAAGAATCCACCGATCTTATATTGTGAATATAGACCGAATTAATGCCATATTGGGAAATATGGTGGAGGTTCTTGAAAAGAATATCCCTAAGTTACTTCCAGTCGGAAAAAATTATAGAGACGAATTACTGGACATCATAAACAAAAATCGCCTGTAACATATAGATACAGGCGATTCACTAATAAAGAATGTGTGTTATGGGATTACCTTTGTAGGATTTGTATTTTACGGGTGAATATCGCATTTTCAGTAAGAACTCTGACATAGTACACGCCAGTTACTCTATTTGCGATAGACATCTCTACTTCTGAATGATTTATATTATTTGACTCAAACAATATCTGCCCAGACATATTTACTAACTGAACGGTCTTGATTAAATTGTTTTTATAGCTTTTTATGTTGACAAAATCGGTGGCGGGATTTGGAAAAATACCAATTTCACCACCTTCGTTGTACCTGGGACTTAAAACAGGTTCTACAGGTAGTGTAGGCGTAGCTTTTTCTTTACTATCGCTAAAATCAATCGTTATGGTAAAGGGTTCTACGTAAAGACTATAGGCATTACCGTTCGCGTCACTTGCAGTAGCTTGACCTCCCAGGGTAACTTGTAGTTCATTGGAACCATTGGGTGGTTTAATACCCGCAATATCAATCACAATAATTCTTGCAGTACCTACTTTACCAAATCCGTCCGCTGACTTACCACTTGTTCTGGTGTAAGCAGCTTCCATAACTCCTCTGTCGTTATTACTGTTAGTCAATGCAAATACGGGTGAATTATAAGCTAACCAACTCCTTGAATCAAAAGTAATTGATGATTTTGATAAATCAAAAATCTGTTTGTTAAATGGCAATGAAAGTGTAAATCCATATAAATCTATAGCTGGCTTGATTTTATCTCCAATAAATACCTCAAGATTCACCGCTTCTCCAGGTTTCACCGTCGCATTACCCTTTAATTTTACAGTGAAGTTCTGGATAGGAATATCCTTTGCTATGATGCCATGAGTATTACCTAAATATCTTCTTACTGCCACAGTGTCAGCATCGGTAATAAATCGATCACCATTGGTATTTACATATTTTAAAGCGGATACGTTGTCCCACTCAGATGCCTTCTTACCATACCAAGATTCAGTAGTTAAAGGACCATCAGAAGATTGAACACTCCCAAGATACCTTCCTATAGGTAATAAATCACTTAAGGAAACAATACCATCATTATTAGTATCACCACTCCAAACGCAATCAGCACCAAAACAAGGAGCTGTTACGGATGATTCATTAAGAATATTAAATATTAAATTAACCGTTGAAACCACTTTATCGGATACTAAATAGTCTATCTCCCACTTGTTATCCACGCCTGAATTAATGGTTAGTGGATCGTATGTTAATGTATTATCAGCATTAACAACCAAACTACCATTGCCACTTTTCTTAATTTCTAACTTTATATTGTTCACAGAAGAAGGAAAAGTATTTCCCACTTTTAGTGTAACACCTTTTGGTGTATAGAAATTAAATACAGAAGAAACAGGTTCAAATTTACTTACCTTAATGTAAACGGTTGCCATTTCTTTATCCAAACCATCCTGAGAGAGTTCATAAGTGAATTGATCTACCCCTGAAAAATTTGAACCATTT
>JBILDL010000365.1:0-3312 GCA_044352635.1 Saprospiraceae bacterium
CTTTAAAATGAGGATCTAAATTTTTCAACCAACTGTTATACAAGTCATTAATTGGAAAAAGGGTATAGGAAATACCCAGGTTTTCAGCTAAAATCCGTGCGTCTTCAATAGAATGATCTGACGAAAATTCGGAGGGCATTAGTAGAACAGACACATTTTCTTTCCCTAAAGCGCGTGTCGCCAATACGGCAGTAACTGCAGAATCTATGCCTCCGGAGAGTCCAAGAATGGCTTTAGATAAGCCTAGTTTGCCAAAATAATCTTTCAAACCGAGTATTAAGGCATCGTGAATTAAAGGATATTTGTCCTTTGAAATTTCATTATTTTCCTTATTTGCCTTTATCTCGTCTAATGAATAGGTTCGAATGCAGGTTTCAAAAAATGGAAATTCATCGTATATTTTTCCATTTTGTGAAAATACCAGAGAGCCTCCATCAAAAATTAATTCCGTTTGGGCACCTACCTGATTCACATAAAAAAGGGGTAATTGATAACGCAACACATTGGTTCGCAATACATGAATTCTTTCCGGCGCATGATCATAAGCGAAAGGGGAGGCCGACAGATTGATCATCAAATCAGGCTTTTCCTTCATTAATTCATCCATCGGACAAATCGTATATAAAGGATTTTCATTGCCCACATTCCACATATCTTCACAAATAGTTAGGGCAATGCGAACCCCTTTATACATGAAAGTAGAAAAATAATCAGCGGGCTGAAAATACCTGTATTCGTCGAACACGTCATACGTTGGTAACAGCGCCTTATGCTGAATAAAGGATATTTGGCCATTTTCCAGAAAATAGCCTGAATTATATAAATCTTTTCCTTCAGGGACTGGATTTCGGGTAGGGGAACCGAGTAAAATGCCAATGTCGATAGCACATTTTGCCAATTCCTGAACGCATTCTTCTGCTTTATGTATAAAATCGGCAAAGTTCAAAAAATCTCTGGGTGGATATCCACAAGTGGCCAATTCAGCAAAGCAAATGAGGTCACTCCCTTCGTTTTTAGCTATTTCCACCGCATTTTTCATTTTTTCCAGATTACCTGAAAAATCTCCAACGTGGTAATTTAATTGCGCAATCGTTATTTTCATAAAATTTATTTCAGGACAAAAATACATTTACTTAGGTCAGAATAAAAACCAATTTGTGCAGCGTCGATAATTTGCTTATTTTTACCACTCAAGAATAAAAAATTATGAGTGATTTTGTGGTATCGGCGAGGAAGTATAGACCAGCTCTGTTTACAGATGTCGTTGGACAAGAGCATGTTACCCTTACTTTGAAAAATGCGCTGCGCAGTAATCATCTGGCTCATGCTTTTTTGTTCTGTGGTCCAAGAGGCGTTGGAAAAACGACTTGTGCCCGTATTTTGGCAAAAGTTATCAATTGTCAACAACCAACGGCTGACCATGAGCCCTGTCTCGTGTGTTCGTCTTGTCGTTCCTTTAGTGATAATGCCTCTTTTAATATTACAGAATTAGATGCTGCGTCGAACAATACCGTCGAGCATATTAGAAGTTTAATAGATCAGGTTCGTTTTCAACCTCAGCAAGGTAAGTATAAAGTTTTTATTATTGATGAGGTGCACATGCTTTCTTCCTCCGCTTTCAATGCCTTTTTGAAAACGCTCGAGGAACCCCCGGCTCATGCCATTTTTATATTGGCTACAACGGAGAAGCATAAAATTTTGCCTACCATTATTTCCCGTTGTCAGATCTATGAATTTCGACGAATTCAACCTATTTCTATCGTCCCTCACCTGAAAGCCATTTGTCTGAAGGAATCGATTACCGCCGACGAGGAGGCATTGCATATTATAGCCCAAAAGGCCGATGGTGCCCTGCGTGACGCCCTTTCCATTTTCGATAGAATGGTTGCTTTCTCGGGAAATGAAATCAAATATGCCGATGTTATTGAAAATCTTAATGTCCTCGATTATGATTACTTTTTTAAAATGATCGATTATTTTTTAGCCGAGGATAGCCTTAATATTTTACTCCTTTTTGACGAAATTTTGAAAAAAGGATTCGACGAAGACTTGTTTATCAATGGTTTAGCTGCCCATGCGAGAAATGTTTTAGTAAGTAAAGACGTGCAGACACTGCCTCTGCTGGAAGTAACAGGTACGCTGAGAGATCGTTATAGACATCAGGCAGCTTTGGCTTCGTCTGGTTTTTTACTCACCATTTTAAATTTGGCAAATGAATGTGATTTAAATGCTAAAATGGCAAAAAACAAGAGGCTTCATGTCGAAATTTCTTTGCTGAAAATGGCTCATCTGAATCGCATTTTGACGCTTCCTTCAGAGAGTACGGCTTTGGCTGAAGAAAAAAAAAAGCCTGAACCCGTCGTAAATATTGAAGCGGCTGAAAAAGTAAATATTCCAGTTATTTCTCCCGTTCTGCCTGTAAAAAAAGTCGTTTTCGAACCGTCGGCGAATGATTCTTTACTCAGTAAATTGATGAAGGAAATCAAGGAAGAAGAGAAAATGGAGGTCGATAGAGTAGCCGTTCCTTTAAATCAAGATTCATTAAGTGCCTTTTGGGAGGATTATGTGATAAATATCCAACAAGATTCTACAAGAAATCTTCTGAAAATGGTTTCTTTAACATGGGAACCTGAGTGTACTATCAAGGCCATTGCTTCAACAGGTCTGCAGGAAAGTGCCATAAAACAGGAGAAATCAATGATGGATAAAATGAGAGCGCATTTTCAAAGAGCTGACCTGGCATTTCAAGTAGTATTAATTAAAAATGAAGTAAGTGAGGTGCCCGTTGTGTCTAATAAACCTCCTACTTCCCGAGAATTACTGTCTCGTTTTCATGCAGTTAATCCAGATATAAAAGAATTTGCCGAGCGCCTTTCTCTCCGTTTAGAGGAGGATTAATTTCCCCGTATTATGTCTATTACCGATGGTCAATCTTATTTTGATGCCGTTTTTCTACAGCTGATTAAGCAGCTAAATCTATCTCAAAAGGAGGCTGTCTCTACTTTGGATGGCCCAACTTTAGTGCTCGCTGGGCCGGGAACAGGTAAAACCCAGCTGATTGCTGCCAAGGTTGGCAAAATATTAATGGATTCAGATACCCTTCCCCGAAATATTCTTTGCCTTACTTTCACCGATGCAGGGGTGAATGCTTTGCGAAATAGATTGGTTCAATATATTGGTCCTGAAGGACATAAAGTGCAAGTGCTTACTTTTCATGCCTTTTGTAACCAGATTATTCAACAAAACAGATATCATTTTGGTCAAAATAATCTTGAACCCATTTCTGATTTGGAAAGGATTGATATTATTAGA
>JBILDL010000366.1:0-3311 GCA_044352635.1 Saprospiraceae bacterium
ATCGGTGAAACGTCACGTTTTAAGCCCAATGTATCTTGGTTCACTTTTGAAAATAGGAAAAAAGATGAACTGTTAATAAAACAATGGATATCAGAGCAGTCTGATGTTGATTTATTTGTCTGGATTACTTTATCTCCTTTATGGTTAAATTTTAGTATCGAAAAATTACCAGTGAATTCAATGCTTGTTATTCATAATTATCACTTTTGGTTTGATTATGAGAACCACAAAGCACCTTTTTTTCATCATTTAAAAACAATTTGGCATCAATGGATTTACTTTTTTAGTTATCGACAAAAGCAGAAAATATGGCTCTCAAGATTTCGCTATTGGAACAGTTTGGTATCCTTTCCATTTCTTCCTCCTCAGCGCATTCCTCCTCAGCATTCTACCACTAAAAATAATTTAACGGTAGTGATTCCGGGCGGCATCAGGGAAAATGGAAGAGATTATGGCTTAGTTATTCAATTAATTGAAAAATTACCCTCCACCATGGCTATTGAACTTGTATTTCTGGGAGATGCAAGCAGTCATTTTGCCAAGCGATTTCTAAAATTGATTTTTAAAATCAAACCTACAACAGTCATAATCGTACACTTTAACCATTATGTGCCAGAAGATCTTTTTACGTTTTACATGCAACGGGCTACCTTTCTATGGATTCCACTAACGCTGGACAGGTATTATGGTGGTGTAATAGAAAAAGTGGGTGTTTCTGCTATAACCGGAGGTCTTTTGGATGTGTGGAAATTTCAACGAAAATGTTTTCTTCCCCAATGGTATCCCATTCCTTCTGGTATGGAAAATTTAGTATTGCCCTACCATCATATAGATGAAATTATTTCCCAACTTTCAGGTAGTAAACGGCTTGTTAGTTAGATTTACAGTTGAGATTTTATGTCATTTAGAGAAAAACAAGTCTTTTCAATGATACAGTAAGTTGGAATTTTAAACACATGGTAAATGTATTTAAAATAAGTGGGTATAATGCTGTAAATCTAAAGTTGGGTTATTCACAAATTGACCTCCGTTCACCTAAAAAGACACTATCCCTTTAATCGCGAATTTCCTTTTTGAGTAGTAACGTATTTTTGGTTCCGATCTTTAGAATTTTCTTTTTTTGTATATTCTATCAAGTTTTGTTCTATTAAAGGTAAAATATGTCTTTTGAAGTTATAAAAATGGTTTGATATACCCATAATAGACAGTACTTCCAATCTTGACTTTGGTGTTTTACAATACTTTAAAACTTTTTTTATTTGGTCAACTACTTGGTCACTTACTTGGTCACTTACTTGGTCACTTACTTGGTCACTCCGTACTTTTTTTTCTAACATGAACGTTTCGTGAATATGGAATTCACTAATGAAAAAGATACGTTCTGGTTCATTAGCATCAAAAAGTGGTTTTGGTGAGCCATTCTCTGCTAATACTTTTAAAATAGTTGGAATACCTGTGCCTTTTCCTTCTGTTAGTTTTAAATCCTTCAAAAACTCTCCAATTCGTCTGTTTCGGTATCTTCTGGCACGAACTATTCCTTTATCAAAATCTGATTGCTTTAAAGAAGGGTCAACGCCATTGAAACTGATTATTTCTAGAGCCAACGGAAGAATTCTAACTTCTATAGGGTCCAGGAGTTCATAGTTTCTGTGATAAATGGCATTTGCTACTGCTTCTTCAATAGCTTCAAAAGGGTAATTAAAAACTCGGTCAGATTCAGCTCTATCTTGGTATTTAGTAACTTTTTCTTTGATGATATTCATTTTTATGTAGGACAAAACATCAACCAATTGTTGCTGAATAGCACCTTTGAAAATTTTTTCTGTGAAAAATTTACCTGCAATTCCCTCTTGAAATTCAACTAAATCAATTTGTGCTCCTTTAAAATATTTTTGAGGTTCTGAGCTAAACATTAATAGTCCGACATTTTTAGGGAACAGGTGTTCATTCGTACCTTGACACAAATTCATTTGTTGTGCTAATTCTTCCACACTCATTCGGGCACTTTCATTAAAAAGTTTACTTTTAGTTTTTTCCAGGTGCTCTCGCATTAAAGCAAAGCTCAAATCACTTATTTTTGCAAGTTGATTTACTCTATCATCGAAAGGAATTTTTGCTGTTAGTTGTACTAATTCTGCTTCTTGTTCTGGATTTGGAATGATGGTGCTTGAATATTGTCGAATGCGGTAATTGTAGATTTTATGTTTAGATAAAACATCTTCAGGTACTTTATATGGACGATTGGTTCCTGCCGGAACCCATATTGCAAGAATATGCCTCCCATCAATTTCTTCTAATGAAAGATTGGGGAAATAGGTAGGTTGGATAAGATTACAATAGCCAATCATTTCTTTTTGTATTGTATCAAAATCATCGGGATTAAATCCTTTTACAGGTCGAATGGGTTTCCCGTTTTCTTCTGCCACACCTACAATAATATAACCGCTTCCTTCATTTTCAAAATCGTTGGCAAAAGCACAAATGGTTCGCATAATTGATTTTGGATTCCAACCTTCTTTCAATTCCATACGAGAACCCTCGATGATGGTACCTGATAATAATTCTTCTATATTGACTAATAAGCTCATATTTTCAATTTTTGTGTAATAAGTTTTTTAAAATAGGTTGATTTGTATCTGCTTAGTAAACTGCCAAACCCCTGGGCTTGATAAAGAAAAAATCGACGCATCCTGGCAATGGGTTTTTAACTATTTGCATGGCTGTAGCCATGGAAATAGGGGGGCTCAATACATTGTTTGAGGAGCAAAGTAGCAGGTGATGGGGTAATAATGCTTTTAAATGCTGCAAAATGAACTGGGTATTTGAAGCAAATAAAGGGAGGTTTGCCTCAAAGCAAATAAATGGTATCTCAATATCTATAGATTTTATAATCTCCCATTCCATCCCTTCAACGTCAATTTTTATTAAATCTGGATGACCATGTTGTTGAAAAATGTCCGTTATGGGCACCATATTTGCCTCCAGAATTTTAGAATCAGTCAATATAAATTTATGGTACCAGTCGTACACAAAGGTATTGTAGCCAGAATGGGGGCTAATCTGGTAAAAGGGAAATGGACCTGTTTTATCCCCTAATGCCGCTTGAATAAGATCCACTTTTTTGCTTTTTGCAAACCGAAATCTAAGTATTTTAAATGCTTCTGGGTCTGGTTCTATAGCGATGACGCGCTTTGCCTTCATGTTGAGAAAATATTGGGTAGTAAAGCCTTCATTAGCACCAATGTCATAGACAAGGGTGGGTGGTTCGTCGCTGTAATATTTCCACACTTGCTTAAAAACATGTTCTTCCC
>JBILDL010000367.1:0-3303 GCA_044352635.1 Saprospiraceae bacterium
CACCGAGGCATTTAGGTAACGGAATAAAGGATCTGTTCTCCTGAAATTATTGGCAGATGCCCCCAGATAATCAGTTCGATTTTGAATAGCCTCAGTACCTAACAAGGTTGAAATTTTGTGTTTACCTAACTTTTTATCGTAGGTAGCCGTCGAATTCCAAATCAGGTTTTGATTAAAAACCCTGCCCTCATTTAGGGAAGTAGGATTATAGATAGCATCAGAGAGATATTCCTTAAATAATTTATCTTTTTCAAAACTGAAATCTCCACCTAAAGTAGTCCTTACTTTCAAGCCCTTTAGGAGATTCAATTCGGCATAAACATTTCCAAAAATCCGACTTCTGTTTATTTGCCAGTCTGTATGATCAATTAGCACCAATGGATTCGCATTACCGTCTCCATAAAGCACGGGGTCGCCCAACTCTGAGGTAACATTTATATCTGACCCATCTTTATTTTTACCTGAGAATACAGGAGAGGCTATCAAAGCAAATCTTACAGCACTCAGTTCATTTCCCGGACCAAATCCATCACCTGAAGAGCCTATCACTTTTCTGGAAGTATGCCCAAATGAAAGATTGTTTCCCAATTTAAGCCACTTATTCCCTGTTTCCCCGTTGATTCTAACCTGATATTTTTTAAAATTCTGCCCTCTGAAAATACCATCCTGATCCTGGTAATCTGCAGAAACATACACATTACTATTATCCGTTCCTGACATTGCTGATATAGAAAACTGACGAATAGGTGCATTGGAAAAAACACGATCCAACCAATTCACATCTGGCAAAGTATCTGCAATGGCTGGATTATACGTTGAAATTTGATTTGCAGGATTCCTCAGTTTATTGGCATTGGTGATGGCCTCATTTCTAATTAACAGATAGTCACGGGCGTTTAATAACTCCGGAAGCCTAACAGGTGTTTGAACACCCGTAGAGGAATTAAATGAAAAGGAAGTTTTTCCCGCTTTGCCCCGCTTAGTGGTGATGAGTATGACGCCGTTTGAAGCTCTTGAACCATATATCGCCGCTGATGCACCATCTTTCAGGACTTCAATGAATTGGATATCATTTACAGAAAACATATTTATATTACCTGAAGTGGGCACTCCATCGACAATAAATAAAGGATTATTGTTGCCTAAAGTGCCGGCTCCTCTGATACGGACCGCCATATCGTCACCAGGAGATCCTGTAACCTGAGTCACAGAAATACCAGGTGCTTGCCCTTGCAACGCTTGTTCTATGCCTGAAACAACCAGTTTTTCTACATCTTTTGTCTTAATGGATGAAATAGCTGAAGACACGTCCGTTCTGGTTTCTTTGCGATAACCGGTAATGATTATGTCATCCATTAATTTTGATTCTTCCTCCATCGTAACATCAATAAATGATTGTGTACCAACCGATATTTCAATAACTTTATAACCAAGATAATTGAATACTAAAGTGGAACTGCTTGATTTGACTTTCAACGAATACCGACCCTCCAAATCCGTAACCGTCCCATTATCAGTGTTTTTTTCCATTACCTCCACGCCAATCATAGGTTTACCATCTATTTCTTTGGCGATTCCTTTTACGGTGATGGACTGAGCCGTTATCAAGAATGATAACATGATGAATATTGAAGTAAATGAATATTTAATAGTATTACTTTTAGCTTCTGATGTAAAATCATTAAAGAACCTCATGGAATATGCATTTAATTTTTTCTGCTAAAGCAAATTTATTTTATTTATTACCTATAAAATGATGCTTTAATGACATTATTCAATACTTTTATGAAATACATAGCTTAAAAACAAAACTTATAGGAACTTTACAAAAAACCTGTCTCTAATAAAGATTAGTTTATGCCAAAAACGCTTGAGATATGAATGTTTTTCATGAAAATACCCCGCTGAAAGACAATGATGTATGTGTTGTTTTAGATTCATCAAATAATGGATTTGACTATCCAATTCATAACCATCCTGAGGTAGAAATTAACCTGGTTTTGGGCATGTCGGGTAAAAGAGTGGTTGGAGATTCCACTGAAAGCTATTTTGAAAATGATCTGGTAATTATTGGCCCTTATGTTTACCACAAATGGTTCGGAGATGATAATCTTTTAAACAAGAATGAACCCTACCGTGTCATAACGATACAATTTGATGCAAAACTTTTTTCAAATTCATTATTGTTAAAAGACAGTTTCTTTAGTATCCGTAATTTATTGAAAGAATCTTCAAGAGGCATTCATTTTACTGGAAAAACGTTTGAAAAAGCCAGCAGTATTATGATTGAGATGACTGAAAATAAGGGTTTTGATAACACAATATCCTTTTTAAAATTACTCCATTTACTTTCAAAGGGGCAAGACAGGAGATTTCTTTCTTTTCTTGACTTTGAAATATCAAGTTCGCGAATGAATAATCATCGGATTCAGATTGCTTATGCATGTATCATGCAGCATTATACCGATGCAGCTTTCAAAATGAAAGAAGTAGCCTCAAAGTTACAAATGAGTGAAACGGCTTTTAGTCATTTTTTTCAGAAACAATCTTTCAGATGTTTTAGTGATTTTCTTATAGATTTAAGGCTAGCTAAGGCTTGTAAACTAATCCTTGAATCGGACATGACCATAAGTGAAATAGGATATAAATCTGGTTTTAATAACCTGTCAAATTTCAATCGTTTATTTAAAAAATATAGAGGCTTCTCCCCCAAAGAATTCAGAAAAAAACACTTTCAAAATTTGGATTTCACCTGGGATAAACAGGTAACTCCCTGGCAATTTGTGCCATACAATGAAAATGAAAATGAAAATGATATCCTGAAGCCAGTAGAATATTCCACAAAAATCCTTCATTTATGATATAGAGGCCAATGTTGGATATTCCTAATGAGCCATTAAATTCGTTTTGGCAGCAGGGTTTGGAACAAAGTTTTTTGGATTAGGCCAGTATGTGTCGATAAACTTTCAACCCCTTTTCTACACATGACTAATATTTCAAGAAGAATAAATTTTGACGAACCAGATGAGAAAAAAGAAGTTATGTGAAATTAATGGTTAAAAATGTAATGGTTACAGCCAAATAATGAGCGATATAAATAGAGCTTATCTGTATAGTGTAAACTAAAAAAGAGTTAGATTCATTATATCATATTCAGCTGCCTTTTCAACGAATCTATTTCTTTTTGCAAGACCATATTTTTTTGAATTTCAACTTCTGAACGGTTTTTCTCCGCTTCAGCTCGTTTTTTCTGCTCTTCGGCGCGTGTTTTCTCCACCTCGGTTCGCTTTTTCTCCATCTCCG
>JBILDL010000029.1:0-11046 GCA_044352635.1 Saprospiraceae bacterium
ATTTGCCACTCTTATCGATAAAAACCACTTTTTAGGACACTCTTCTTTACATGAGCCATGGTTTAAAAATGATGCAACTTATAAAAATGAAGTACCTAAAGATCATGTGTACTGTTTCACCATTTCCGTTGAGGGCTATGCAAAAGAAGAACTACACCTTGAACTTTCAGGTAAATTCTTAAAAATTACTGGAATGAAAGTTACTGATTCTGAAATTAAAAACAACTTTATTAGCCTGGTTGAAAAAACCATATCTTTTGAACAAACTTTTGAACTGACCGATGAGGTAAATCAGGATGAAATTCAAGCTGTATATAACAATGAAGAATTAATGCTAACCTTTTTCTCCATGAAGACTAAAGAAAGAAATGGCATTGAAGAAATTAATATTAACTAATATATAAACATAAATGCCATGAAAAATACCTTTCCTATTATACTGGCTGCATTAGACCTAAGTGCACAGGATAAGCAGATCCTTAAAGTATTAAAAACGGTAGGCGAATTATCTGCAACGGAAAAAGCCTATTTATTTCATATTTCACCAGATTTTTCAGTGCCTGAAAATTTAGAGGCTACTTATCATAATTTATTTAATGCTAATTTGCCGATTGATGAACGCATGCGGGAAGATATACTTAAACAGGTAGAGGATACCTGGGAAAATTATCCATCTTTTGCCTATTCAGTTGAAATCAGAGAAGGCAAGCCCTATCAAAAATTGATACATTGGCTGGATATAAAAGAGGCTGATTTATTGGTTATTGGACAAAAAAAGCAACCAGGGAAAAGTGGATTAACGGCAAAACGAGTAGCCAGGACGGCACCCACGAGCGTATTAATTGTACCTGAAAAAGAGAGAACGTTCAAGTGGATATTAGTCCCAATGGATTTTTCAGAACATTCAAAAAAGGCACTAAATATGGCCATTGCCATGCAAGCTAAAAAACCTGATATCTCCATTACTGCTTTGCATATTGTCGAACAACCTCCGGCTGATTTTTACAATCAGGCCCTGGTAGATTCAACCTTTAGAGAGGCCTTAAGAGATGCAGCGAACAAATCATTTGAAAAATTATTTGCCACCATTCCGGGAGCGGAGAGAATAAGACTGGAATTAATCGATAATCATTATCATAACCCAGGCATTCACATTCAGGAATTTGCAAAAAATGGAGAATACGATCTCATATTAATGGGTGCTCAAGGACACTCAATGTTAAATTCTTTGCTTTTTGGCAGCGTTACAGAAGCCATCGTTGATAAAAATGAAGACCAACTTGTTCTTATATTAAGATAGATAAATATAAAATTTAATACAAATTCGTTCACCTCGTTGGGAGTAAAATCCTTTCGAGGTGATTTTTTTTGTTATCCATAACACTAAAAAAAATGGAGCACCGAAAGATGCTCCACGAATTCCCTAAAATCACCCGAATTAAATGAATGATACAAATTTATCCTCTTTACTACGTTTTGGTATTGATATTTATCATCAAGTCAAAGCAATATTTATCAATCTTTTTATCTTTATTAAAAAAGGGAAAATGGAATTAACATTCAATTCAATTGTATTTGATCATAACACAGGTTTACACCCTGAAAATGCCATGCGATTGAGCGCTTTCAGGCACTTGCGCCAAAATGAATTGATAGATGGTGAAAAATATCTAAGTCTGGTACATAGTATGGAGCATATCCAAAAAATCCATGATAACTCAAAAGATTTTTACCAGATTGACGATGACACCTTCCTTTCAAATAAAAGCTATGCGGTCGCCTGTTATGGTGTAGGTGCCGCGGTTCAGGCAGCTGAAACGGGGAATTTTGCTTTAATTCGTCCTCCTGGTCACCATTCATACAGAGATAAAGCCAGTGGATTTTGCCTATTCAACAATGTTGCTATTGCCAGTGAACATAAGGTCAGAGAAGGAAAACGCGTATTAATCATTGATTTTGATGGTCATTACGGCGATGGCACTGCAGACATCTTTTACCATACAGACAAAGTCCTCTATTTCTCCATTCATCAGCATCCCGCATTCCCAGGAACGGGTGACTTGCATCTCATTGGAGAGGGAAGAGGGAAGGGATTCAACATGAATATGGGCGTACCTCCAAACTCAGGAGACGACATTTTCTTAGATGCTTTTTCTCATTTTTTACCCATTTTCAAGTCTTTTAATCCGGACGTAGTAGCCATTTCTGCAGGTTTTGATGGGGCCGAAGAAGATCCGCTTTTACAGTTAAATTTATCTCCTAATGCATTTTATCAAATTGGTAAAATGATTGCCGCCTCCTTTTCTAATACTTTTGCCGTGTTGGAAGGTGGGTACCATCCCGGAGCGTTAGAACGAGGAATATATTCTTTTCTTGCAGGCATGAACGGACAGAATATCCCATACACCACAGAAAAAAGTATTTCAGGACTGAGAGCCTGGGAAACTTATGAAATGAATTTACATAGTGTTTTAGGCTTTTTAAAACCATTTTGGAAAATATAACTCCTTATGAGGCAAAAATTAGAACAGTTGTTCGAGCCCCGAAGTATCGCTGTCATTGGGGCATCGGAAAGGGAGGGAAGCGCGGGTAGAATGATCATGGAAAATGTAAGACGACATGGTTTTCCAGGCTCATTGTACCCAGTGAGTTCTAAACATTCTTCCATATTGGGAATGCCTGCATACAGTAAAGTGGGAAAAATTCCCGAGCCAGCCGATTTAGCTATTTTTTGCGCTCCTTTTAGGGTATTAAGACAGGTTGTTGATGAATGTGTCGAGGCCAAAATCGGAAGTATTCTATTTTTTGGACCCGATTTTGATACCCAAGATGTAGCAACCATTGATTACATCAACAAAAAATGTAAACAAGGTGAAATTAGAATGCTTGGCCCTTATAGCCTCGGGTACATTCATCCTCACAAGATGATATATGCCACAAATATGCCTGTTGAAGTTAGAAAAGGGAACTTAGCCTTGCTTTCTCAAAGCGGTCCCCTGCTGGAGGCCATGCTGGACTGGGCTGGTGAACGTGAAGTGGGCTTCAGTCAGGTGATTTCCCTTGGGCTCGCAGGTGATATCGATTTTGCAGATTGTATTGATTTTTTAGGCACAGATGCTCATACCGCCGGCATTCTGATATATATGGAAAAGTTACCTAATGCTCGTCGCTTTCTAAGTGCCGCAAGGTCTTTTTCAAGAAATAAACCCATCATTATTTTAAAGGCAAATAGAAAAAAAGAGGATATAGACTGGAACTCCTCTGTTTTGGACTGGGAAGAAGAAAAAGATTTTGCCTTCGATGCTGCTTTCCAAAGAGCAGGTATTATCAGGGTCGATACCATAGCTCAGTTATTTAATATGGGTCTGGCTGCCACTAATTCTGTTAGACCCACAGGAAATAACATGGTGATTTTATCCAATATTGCCGCAGGTGGCATTTTAGCATTGGATGCATTACTAAAAAGAGGAGGGAAACATAGTGTTTTATCTAAGGTGTCCGTTGAAAAATTAAATACCCTTTTACCTCATTCTTCTTCCGCTGACCGACCTATTCATGTGGGTAATTTTGCCGACACAAATAGATATACCGAGACGTTGAAGATTTGTTTAAATGATGATGCCGTGGATGCCATCATCGTCGTTTACTCCGTTTATCTAAAAAGTGAGGCCCTTAAAATTGCTCAGGCCATTGCTCAATTAAAACCTTTAAGAAAACCAGTATTCACCGTTTGGATGGGTGGAAACCAGGTGGCTGAAGCGAGAAGGATTTTAGGCCAGGCGAAAATTCCTTGTTATCCCTATCCTGAAAGTGCTATTGATGCATTAATGAGACTTTACCAATATCATCTGGATCTAAAACTTCTGTATGAAACGCCCCTTTCTATACCTATCGACTTTAATGCAGATCAACAGGCTGCGAAATGGATTATCGATAAAGCCTTAGCTGAAAATCGATTATTACTTTCCGAAAAAGAGGGTCATGATTTACTCCTGGCGTATGGCTTTCCGGTTATTGAGAGCTTTTTAAGTACTACCGTAGGAGAAGCTAAAAGTATTGCACAGAAAATAGGTTTCCCTATCGTAATGAAAATCGATTCCATTGATATTTTACAGAAAACAGCCGTGGGCGGCGTTCGTCTGAATATTAGAGATGTGAATGAAATGACCGAAATCTGGACAAATATGATGCTTTGTTGCTCAAAAGCACATCCTACCGCTGTTATTAGAGGCATTCGTATTGAAAAAATGGTACTTAAGGGCTTTGATCTGTTTATTGGTTCTTACAAAGATCCTACTTTCGGACCTTTGATGCTCTTTGGAAAAGGCGGTTGGGATAAGGAGGTTTTTCCGGATATTCGCGTCGGTCTTCCTCCACTGAATATGGCTCTCGCTCAGCAAATGGTAGAAGGAACCCACCTTTTTACCCTCCTGAAGGGTTACCGAAACCAATCGGGCGTACCATTAAATCAATTGTATCTCTGGTTACACCGCTTTTCATACCTTCTTATGGATTTTCCAGCCATAGCAGCCGTTGAAATTAATCCTTTTCGAATGGATAATGAAAGTGGCATGGCTTTGCACATAGCGGTGAGATTACAGAAAACAAACGAATCGACAAATCTACATTTCCGACACCTGGCCCTTTCTCCCTACCCTGGAAAAGAGTATTGTTTAGATAAAAATCTTCGCTTGGGACAATCCGTTCACCTACGACCCGTAAGACCAGAAGATGAACCTGGCCTGGCCGAAATGCTCAAAAATGTCTCCCGCGAAACCCTGTATATGAGATTTTTCGGCTACATACCCAAAATAGATCATACCTGGTTAACCCGTTTTACTCACATCGATTACGATAGAGAAATAGCCATTGTCGCTACAATTCCTCCACCAGAAAATAAACCCGAGGCCATCATTGGAATCGTTCGTATTATCGAAGATGCCTGGAGAGAATCAGCCGAATATTCAATTCTCATTGCCGACCATTGGCAAGGGCAAGGACTGGGTCTCATGCTAACTAATCACATTCTGGATATTGCCAAAAAACGGGGTATAAAAAAAATAGTGGCCTCCGTACTACCGAATAATGAGTCGATGATTAAACTTTTTGTAAAAAAAGGATTCACCATCGATAAAAAATATCCCGATGTTTACGAAGCTTTGTTAATCCTCCAATAACCTATCATCTATTGGGAACATATCCGTATATTGTAAAAAAATTAGACCATGCCCACCTTTAAATGCACCTTTTTTCTCCTTGCTTTTGTTGCCATAACCTCCATTCTTCAGGGACAGGAAAACAAGATGGATTTTGAAAAATATGACCCGCCCTCTTCTTTAAAAGTTCCGGAACATGCTTTATTAAAATCAAAATTCCCCTTTGTTGATATTCATAGTCACCATTGGAATATGGCTACTCAGGACCTGACCATTTTACTAAAGGAAATGGATTCCCTCAATATGGGTGTATGTATTAACCTTAGTGGCAGAGGTGGAAATGCATTGAAAGGAATGGTAGAAAATGTTAAGAAATATGGAGCCGAAGATAGAATTGCCATTTTTACAAATGTTAGCTTCAATGGCATAGATGAACCTGATTGGACATCAAATGCCGTAAAACAACTCGAATTTGATGTGCAAAATGGTGCAAAAGGGCTAAAAATATTTAAAAGTTTAGGTCTTAGCGTAAAAGATAAAGCGGGGCAACGTGTCGCTATTGACGATATTAGGTTAGATCCTATCTGGGCAAAATGTGGAGAACTTGGTATCCCCGTTTTGATTCATTCCGCAGATCCCGCACAGTTTTGGGAACCTTTTGACGAAACAAATGAACGTTGGTTAGAGCTTAAAACGCATCCGGGAAGAAAAAGAAGTGATACCGACCCGGCTCCTTTTTCAACCCTAATCAAGGAGCAACATCATGTTTTCCAAAAACACCCAAAAACGACCTTTATTAATGCTCACTTCGGATGGATGGCAAACGATTTGGATTCTTTATCCAGATTTTTAGATGTTTTTCCACATGTAAATGTTGAATTTGGCGCAGTTATCGCCGAATTAGGGAGACAACCAAGACGTGCCAGTGCCTTCTTTGAAAAATACCAGGATAGGATTCTTTTTGGAAAAGATGCCTATAATCCAGAGGAGTATTTTACTTATTTCAGGGTGCTGGAAACTGCCGATGAGTACTTTCCATACTACAAAAAATATCATGCCTTTTGGAAAATGTATGGCTTACATCTTCCAGATAAAATTTTGAAAAAGATCTATTATCAAAATGCTGTCAGAATTGTTGGTTTAAAAAAATCAGTTTTTGAATAAAAAAATGACTACCTCATGAATTGTAAGTTCTTACCTATTATAGCTTTTTCCCTCTTTTGGATGGCTAACCTTTACGGGCAAACCTTTACCCCCGAATCGGTACCTAACACGAAGATTCAAAATGATAGTTATATCAGTGATCCATCTAACATACTGGATGAAGAAACTTATAACCAGATAAATAATCAGTTAACCTTTCTGGAGGACAGTGTTGGTAATCAGGTAGCTTTGGTTATGTTGCCTTCCATAGGCGAAGCTGTACCCAAGGATTTTGCCTATAAACTGTTTAATTTATGGGGAATAGGAAAAAGTGGGGCGGACAATGGGTTACTCATATTATTTGTTCTGGATCAAAAAAGAGTTGAGTTTGAAACTGGAAATGGACTGGAAAGCATTTTGCCAGACGCCATTTGCAAAAGAATAATAACCAACGAATTAATTCCTTCCTTTAAAAACGAGGCTTATGGGGAAGGCTTATTAAAAGGAATAAATGCCATTTCCTCCATTATCCAAAATCCTGAAAATGCGGTTGAATATGAGGAAAAGGAAAATAAAGGGGAAGGTGGTTTCTTTTTGGAAATGTATGGCTACTTGACTGCTTTCGTTAATGGCCTCATATTGCTGCTTTTAGGGAGAAGTTTTAAGAAAGATGAAACACCCTATAATAAATATCACACTCTAAAAAAATATAATATAACACCTTTAGCCTTTATTTTTCCTATTCCATTTTTGGGCATTCTGTGGTTTGTCAGAAAGGAAATGAAAAAGTGGCGAAATACGCCTCCTCAAGAACCCCATGGCGTGAAATTAAGTAAAGAACAGGAAAACAGGTCGAATAGCCATTTGAATACAGGGCAGTCAAAAGAGGTTGAATTGGGAGTGGCAGAATACGACGTTTGGGTAGGTGACGGGGTCGAGCCTACCATTTTGCGGTATATAAAATCTCCTAAAAGTTATACAAAATGTCCTTCCTGTAAATTTCAAACGGAAAAGTTGGCCAATTCAACTACCTTAAGGGCAGCCACATATTCAAATACAGGCGAAGAACTATTGCGTTATTCTTGTTTACATTGCGGAAACCAACGGGAAAAAATACATATTATCCCTAAAAAGGTGAGAAGTAGCTCAGGTGGTTCCGGTGGTGGAAGATCAGGAGGTGGTAGCTGGGGCGGTGGCAGAAGCAGTGGAGGTGGTGCCGGTGGCAGTTGGTAAAGACTTTTCAGGAAAAAGGAAGGAAAATTATTTATTTGTTCCGCTTACTAAGTTTTTAACTAGAAACGGACCTTCATACACTAAGCCAGTATAAATTTGAATGAGTGTTGCTCCCGCATTCAATTTATTTTTCGCGTCTTCTACTGAGGAAACTCCCCCTACCCCAATAATAGGTAGCATTCCATTTGTTTTTTCAAAAATATAGGCTATCAGATGATTTGATTTTTCACGAACAGGCTTTCCGCTAATCCCTCCAGAACCAAAGGATTCAAGCAACGACGATTCAGTTGATAGATTCGTACGATCAGACGTTGTATTTGAAACAACTAAACCATGGCATTTCGTCGATTGAACCACCTCGATGATATCATCTACTTGAGATAATTCCAAATCAGGGGCTATTTTTAAAAGGATAGGTTTACTGTCTATCCGCCTGTTATTCGCCTGTTGCAGAGCGGTTAATATAAGGGTAAGAGGTTCTTTTTCTTGCAAAGCTCTGAGTCCCGGCGTATTTGGGGAACTTACATTGACGACAAAATAATCGACATAAGGAAATAGTTTTTCAAAGCAAATGAGATAATCATCTAATGCATTTTCATTCGGCGTATCCTTATTTTTTCCAATATTCCCTCCTATGATTAGCCCTTTTGGGCGAGAGAAAGCTATCAATTGCTCAACGAGAAAATCTACCCCATGATTATTGAACCCCATCCTATTCAAAAGAGCGTCATCCACAGGCAAACGAAATAAGCGTGGTTGCGGATTTCCATTTTGAGGTTTTGGCGTGACGGTACCCAGTTCAATGAACCCAAAGCCGAGGGCAGGCATTTCATTGAGGTATTCTCCATTTTTATCGAAGCCAGCTGCAAGACCGATACGATTTGGAAATGAAAGGTTACAAAAAGAGACTGATGAAACATTAGATTCCGATGAGCAATACCTTTTGAAAAGGCCACCCATCAAAGGAATTTTCAATAAAACTTTAAATAAAAACAACGTTAATCCGTGCGCTGTTTCCGGAGGAAAGAGGAAAAGAACGGGTTTGATAAAAAGTTTATAGAACATAAAACCGAAAATTTAGCTGGTGACCATGTTAAAGAACCCGAAGTTGAAAACCATTTCCATGAATATTAACAATTTCAATATTAGGATCTTCCTTTAACAATTTCCTAAGTTTGGTAACAAAAACGTCCATAGAGCGAGCTGTAAAATAGGTGTCATCGCCCCATATTTTAGTTAGCGCTTCGGCTCGTGCCACCACATTATTCAGATTGTCAGCAAATAAACAAAGAAGCGCAGATTCGCGTGGAGAAAGTTTCACTTTTTGGTCTGGATTAGCTGCCTTTGTGTACACCAGAATTCTGAGATCTGCATCATAATGATAATCTCCAATAGTATAATATCTGCTAACCTCCTGGGAAACAGGTTTTTCAGGAACATTGCTTCTTTTTCTTTTTAAGATCGCATTTATTCGTAAAAGCAGTTCTTCCGAGTTAAAAGGTTTGGTGATATAATCATCTGCACCGATTCTAAACCCCTCTAATACGTCCGCTTTCAGCGACTTTGCGGTTAAAAAAATTAAGGGCATAGAAGGATCCGCATGTAAAATTTCCTTTGCCAAAGTGAACCCATCTTTCTCAGGCATCATAACATCAAGAATACAGATATCAAATTTTCCATCTTTAAAAGCATTCCAGCCTTTGACACCATCATTTGCCAGTGTCACATCATATTGATATAATTCCAGATAGGAGCTTAAAACGTCTCCAAAATTCTGGTCATCTTCGACTAATAGAATTTGCTTATTATCCATTTTAAATGAGTTTCAAATGAAAAAATGATAAATCAATGAAGGGGAAAAAACAGGATAAAACTGCTTCCCTTGCCTAATTCACTGCGAACATCTATTTTACCTTTATGGGCTTCTACCATTGTTTTGACATAACTTAATCCTAGTCCGAAGCCCTTGACATTGTGAATATTACCCGTTGGTACTCTATAAAATTTGTCAAATATAAATTTACGGACATCCCTGCTCAAGCCTATTCCCTCATCCTTCACAATAATCTCCAGGCCTTTATCTACATTCCTTGTAAAAACGGTAATATGCGGTTTTTGAGGAGAATATTTATTAGCATTATCTAACAGGTTATTAATAATATTGGATAAATGTGTCTGGTCTCCATTTATAACGGGTGAAGCAGCATTTAAAAAGCCTTGAACGGAACCTTCTCTTGCCTCTACTTGCAGCGAAATATTTTCAATAGCTGCAAGAATAAGGTCATGCATATTGATAGAAGACCACTTCAAATTAAAGTCTTTTTTATCTAAAAGAGCCATTTGCAGCACCTTCTCCACTTGCTTGTGCATGCGAATATTTTCCTGCTTAATAATTCTTGAGAAACGCAATATTTTATCTTCGTTTTTTAAAACGGCGGGGTTATTTAGTGAATCTGCAGCTAAGGAAATGGTAGCAATAGGCGTTTTAAACTCATGGGTCATGTTGTTTATGAAATCCGTTTTCATCTCTGACAACTTCTTCTGAGTAAAAATAATATATAAAGTGTAGCCAAAGCAAACCAAAATAATGCCAGCAAAAAACAGGGTTGCCAACAGGGTTTTACCTAAAGATCTAAGAATAATAGCATTTTTATTGGGGAAAAATATCCTTAACTCGCCGGGAACGGGACGCTCCCTTGGGAAAACATTCACTCTGAAAGCAGTATTGTCATCTCCAGTATTGACGTATTCCGGTAAAATATTTTCCTTTTCCTCCTCATAATTAAACTTTTTGCCATCAAGAATGACAAAACTACCTTTTTCGAAACCATAGATTCCATAATGATACCTATAGCTTGGAATTTGACTATTAATACCTCTAATGGCTAACTCCTCTTTAAGAATTCCATCTAAATAATCCATTTTAATTCGATTCTCTAGATTTTTTTCTTTTTCTCTGGAGCCAAAAGGATTGTAAGAAGGGACATTACTGTTAGGGTATTTTTGGCTCATGGAAGAAAGAAAAAGATCTTTTTCCTCATCGAGTTCCAATTTTTTAACCACTTCATTCAGGGCACTAAAAACACTTTTTTCAAATCGCTCAGTATTCACCTGAGTAGCTGATTGAATGAGGCGTATTTGTGACCAGATAACCCCAACTATAGCAATAGCCATAAGCGCCAGAATTCCAAAAATGACTTTTTTATTCATATACTATAGCGTAAATCTAAGAATAAAACCGCCAGAAGCATCTGTTCTAGGAAATCCAGCTGAAGTTTTGGGTCTATTTTTCCTATAATCGAAAAAAGCCCTAAGGGAAAGTTGCCTGCTTATTTTATATTCTGCTGAGGGAGAAAAAGTAAGAGAATAATTACCTCTGGTAGGTTCAATAATGCCCTGGTCCAACAAGTGATTAAAGGTTACATCATCTCTCATGCTCAAATTGAAGGTAATATCTAAATCATTACCTTGTGCTGCGGTATTTCTGCCTGCCGGATCATTATTCCCCAAAGGA
>JBILDL010000368.1:0-3295 GCA_044352635.1 Saprospiraceae bacterium
CAGAGTAAGTCAGACTAAGAAAGAAATTAGTGACTTCCATGCAATGGTGTCAGGAGTTGCTGCACCAAAAGTTTCTAAAAAAGTTGTAGTGGAGGAATCGCCTGCAGAAGAAACCAACGAGGAAACTCCTGCAGCTGAATAAAATTCTCCCTGAGGAAATTTAATATCTTTTAACCTGGTAATGCTGAAAAATGCATTATCAGGTTTCCATTTAAAATGATGACCATGTACGAATTAAACGCGGAATACCTTACACAACTTGAAGAGCTTGCCGTGGGAATTCAAGATTCTCCTGCACTCGCTGCTTATCTTAATTCAGAAGAAGAGGTCGATTATAACGAACTAAAAAGTAATTTCGAGCCTTCTATTGCTGAAATATATCAAGTCGTAGCTCAAAATTCACCATTGCAGTTAATTGCATTGGAACAAGTTTTGATGGATCCTGTGTTCGAAGGTCTATTCTTACCTAAGTTACTTGGGTATGTCGTTTTACGTGGTAATGTTAATAATGATTTTAAATATATCCGACCACAAGAACATTTCAAAGATTTAATTCTGGCTATTTCCAGCTCACCTAATTTTGAGTTGTTAAGAAAAAGAATAGGTATGTCAGTCCAGGTAGGATTTGCTTTATGCAGTGATATATGGATTACCAATGTACTTGAATCTATTGAAAATAAAAGAGTTAAGCAGTTTTTTCAAAATCAGAAAAATGAAAAATTTGTTCATTTAGCTGAAAGAAAATTAGCTTATTCAAGGTTTTTAAAGCAATTCCAAAACGATGTTTTCCTTTCTGCTGAATTTCCCTCCACTACAGGTGAATTAGCTGTGTTTTTTCCCCAACTGAAAAGATTTTTGTTATCCAGAGTTGATAAACCATCAGCTAACGAAAGTTTGATTACGCCACTTTCTGAGTTTGTAATAAACGAAGATTTTTGGGGAACTGCAGAACATCAGGAAATTATGTTGATTTTTGGTTTGTTTTTTGAAACGCCGGAAATAGACAGAATTAATCTGCATAAAACCATCAACAAAATAAGAACAAAGAATACGGAGGTATTTTCTCAACGTTCTTTTTCTATCTTACTCGATTTACACCAAGATGGACAGGGTATCCTTACTCCTGAAGCAGATTTAAGATTATCAGCTATTCTTGATAAAACCATGAATGATGAATTGGCCGCTTATTATACAGTAGTGGATAAAATTCATAAGGCTGGGTACACCAACGAATCTGTTCAAGAGGAAATACGACAATTTCACTCAAAATACGACGGCTTATCTGATATTAATGAGTGTCTTAGATTAACGGTCTCTCAATATTTTTTAAAATTAATTAAGAATATTGAGGAACAAGATTATATGGAGTTTTTCGGTATTTTCACTCAGCTATTCCCAACTTATCAGCAGATATTTAATAATCAGCACTTTAATATGAGGATCAGAGAAGCTGCCCTGGCTTACATTGATCGTTTACAAGATACTTTTCTCGATAAAAGAGGAAGAGATTATCAAGAGGTTAAGAAGTTTGTTGGCCGTACTTTCGTTGAACTTGAATTTGTTACTGAAAAGGAGTTTGTTGAGCGATTCAAGACAGTTAGGAAGCCAAAGGAGGTTTAATTTGGCAGGTTAAAAATAAATTATGACTAGGCTGGTAATCGTTTCCAATCGTTTGCCCGTAACTATTCAGAAGCAGGGCGATTTATATGTTAGTTCAGCCAGTTCAGGCGGATTGGCTACTGGTTTAAGTGCACTTCCCGATGCAATCGAGAAAGTATGGATTGGATGGCCGGGTTCTCACTTTAATAAAACAGAAGAATCTGAGGTTACAAATCTCCTCCAGCAAAAAAGTCTTATTCCTGTATTTTTGTCAGAAAACGATATAGATACCTATTATTCAGGGTTTTGCAATCGCACCATTTGGCCACATTTCCATTATTTTACTCAATATACTTCTTATAAAGAGGAATATTGGAATGCTTATGTAAAAATAAATAACAGGTTTGCGCAGATTATATCGAATTGCATAAAACCTGATGATACTGTTTGGATCCATGACTATCAGTTAATGTTATTACCCGGAATTCTTAGAAATAACTTTCCTGATTTATCCATTGGTTTTTTCCTACATATCCCATTCCCGTCTTATGAAATTTTCAGAACCCTTCCGTGGCGTTCCGATTTACTTTTGGGTATGCTCGGAGCGGATCAGGTTGGTTTTCATACCTACGGCTATATGCGTCATTTCTTAAGCGCTGCGTATAGAATTTGCGGTTTTGAACATCATATAGGAAAGATAACTACAACAAATAGGGTGGTTAATGTCGATGTTTTTCCAATGGGTATAGACTATAATAAATATGCAGCGGTTCCTTCTGTATCTGATCTGGCTGATGAAACTATAAATATTGGTAATCTCGGTAATGGAAAAAAAATAATTATTTCATTAGATCGCTTAGATTACACAAAAGGTATTCCCCAAAGGATTCAGGCATTTGCCCGTTTTTTAGATCTTCATCCGGAATATATAGGTCTCGTTACCCTCGTTTTAGTCGTTATTCCATCCCGTTCTCAGGTTACTCAATATAGAGATTTAAAGAAGACGCTGAATACTTTGGTCAGTGAAGTAAACAGTACTTATGGCAGTTTTGGATGGATACCCATCCATTATTTATATCGTAATTTATTACATAATGAACTGTTAACTCTTTATCAAGTAGCTGATATAGCTTTAATTACCCCTCTAAGAGATGGAATGAATCTGGTGGCAAAAGAATATATAGCAAGTAAAAATGATATAGGTAAAGGAGTGCTTATTCTTAGTGAAATGACGGGCGCTGCAACAGAATTGTCAGACGCTATTTTAGTAAATCCTCATGATACTTATGACATTGTAAAAGCTATAAAGACTGCCTTAATCATGCCTGAACAAGAACAAGCTCTGAGACTTAAAAACATGCAGACAGGGTTGAAAAAGTATGCTGTGGATTATTGGGCGGCTAATTTTTTAAAGGAACTGGACAGACATCTTCACAATAGACGGCAGTTTCATATCAATAAATTGGAGGAATCCATTAAAACGGTAATTTTTGACGCCTATCAGCGCAGTTCAAAAAGGCTAATTATCCTGGATTATGACGGTACGTTAATGCCATTTCATGTTGACCCCCTGGCTGTTTTTCCAGACACTGATCTTATAGATTTATTGTTAAGGCTAAATGCAGATCCCAACAATAGAATGGTGATTAATAGTGGGAGAGATAAACAAACTTTAGAAGATTGGTTGGGAAATTTT
>JBILDL010000369.1:0-3294 GCA_044352635.1 Saprospiraceae bacterium
TGTATTTTAACCAGCTATGGAAATCCCGATAAAATGACCAATACCAAAAGTTATTGCGGCAGCAATCAATCCAAAGGCAACTTGTCTGAATCCCGAAAAAAGCACATTTTTACCTGTAAATAAAGTAATGGCTGCGCCGATGATAAACAAGCCGATAGCACTTAAGGTGGCACTGAAAAGGATGGCAGTCATACCACCAACAAAAAAGAAAGGAATAACCGGTAGAATAGCGCCAACGGCAAATAAAATAAAAGAAGTGACGGCAGCCTCCATCGCTGAACCTTTCATTTCTTCAGGGTTTATTCCCAATTCTTCCCGGACCAAAAGATCGTGTGCCTGTCCTTTATCTAACATGATTTCTTTTGCCATTTGCATGGCTTGAGATTCTGGAATCCCTTTAGTTATATAAATGAGCGCCAGTTCTTTTTCTTCCCCCTCTGGATTTGTTTCCAGTTCCTCCATTTCTAAATCCATCTGATTTTCATATAATTCCTGGGAACTTTTCACCGATATCCATTCACCCAATGCCATTGATAATGCACCGGCTAATAACCCGGCTAAGCCAGTCAGTAAAACTTCCGATTGTCCACTGGTTGCGCCAGCAATACCCATCACCAAGCTGAAATTGGAAACTAACCCATCATTACCACCTAAAACGGCAGCCCTCAATGCATTTCCACCAACAGAACGGTGTTTTTTCTCAAACCTTGCCAGATTATCACTGGAAATATTTTTATGATTATTTAAAATGTTTTTAAGAATGGTCACGTGCGCCGTATCAGAAATGGAACCTTGAGAATTCGTATTTTTTCTGGCGTACTGTACCGCCGATGAAATGCTTTTCTCCGTATCGAGCAATACACCTAATACATAATCGTAACCAATGATTTCTCCAATTTTATTCAGGATTCTCGCTCTGCCTGATGGTTTTGGAAGTTGATCTACACTTAAATTAAATTTTTTAGCAAAAGCCACAGCATGACTTAGTTCTATGTCACTCATTTGAGCAAAAACCTGAGATACATTTAAATCCTTTTCTGCGATGCTTAGCTGTTTATATAAATAACTGGCATCAATCTCTGTTTGAATGTTTTTTAAATCCATAAAATGGTTCTTTTACGTAAAAAATGAGGGCATAAATTAATTAGAACAAAAGTAGGGACAAAGTACGATGAACTTTAACTAATTCTATATGATAATACTCATAAACTATGTAAATAAAAATCAGCTTTTGTTAAATGTTCTTGTTTTTTATCGTCCGACATTTTATCAAAGGTCCTTATCAACATGCCTAATCTTGGATTTCCAAGAAAAAACGCGCGTTGTTTATCCATAAAATGCCAGAATAAGCTATCCCACACTGGCTGCCAATCTCCTTTAGGATAATCACTCATTTTCATTAAATAATTACTGCCGCTGATGTAAGGTTTTGTGGACATGATACCACCGTCTGCAAATTGGCTCATTCCATACACATTCGGCACCATAACCCAGTCAAAGGAGTCAATAAATAGTTCCATAAACCAGCGATAAACCTCCTCCGGGTCAAACTCGCAGAGGAGCATAAAGTTACCCAGAACCATCAGTCTTTCTATATGATGGCAATAGCCCGTTTTCAATACTTTTTTTATAGTCAGGTCAATGGGTAAAATTCCTGTTTCCCCTTTCCAGAAACTTTCTGGAATTTTCCGTGTAAAGCCCCAAAAGTTTTTTGTTCGTTCTTCAGTTCCTTTTAACTCATAAACTGCCCTGATGAATTCCCGCCAACCTACAATCTGACGTATAAATCCTTCCAAAGAATTCAATGGAATGTGATTTTTTGAAGTATAAAGTAAGGTTTCATTCAGGATATAGGAAGGAGATATCAATCCAATATTTAACATTGGGGTAAGCAAACTGTGGTGCAGCCATTTTTCATTTTGTAAAATGGCATCTTCGTAATCTCCAAATGCTACAAACTTTGTTTCTAAAAATTGTTGCAACCATTTTTTACTGTCCTGAAAGGTGACAGGAAATAAATCTGTTGGGTCCAGGTTCCCATAATTGCTTGAAAAATATTTATTTGTATATTCAATGGCCTCTTTATGAAAAGAATTAATCTGCTCGAAATTGGTTTTTGGAGGAACTTTCCCTTTGGGATATTTCAATCGGTTTTCATCGTCAAAAGACCACTTACCACCAATGGGTTTTGAAAAATCATCCACCAGTATTTTCCTTTTCTTTCGCTGATGAATGTAGAAATCTGTCTGAAAAAACCGCTTTTTGTCTGAGAAATACTGTTTGTTTTCGTCAGACGTATTTAGAAAAAGAGGAGAAGAAAAGGAGGTCAGAACTACCTCGTTTTTCTCTGCCGCCGTGTTTATCCTTCGCTCTAACAAATAGTCTGTTGGGTCAATATAGGCTAGTTCCCTGATATTTAAGGAAGGAATATGTGCTATTAACTGCCGAATATCACTTAGTTCATTAAAGGAATCTATATAAATGACCTTCTTATTTAGACGTTCTAAATAAGATTGATAAAATTTCATGCTCGCTCTATGGAAAGCAATCTTCTTTTTATGGAAACGATATTGCCGAAAAAAAAGCCATTCTTCTATGAGAAAAATGGTTTGGCATTGATCTATAATTTCACTATGTTCAAATAGTTGGTGGGGAAAAACAATTCCGGTATTAGACATTTTTAGATTTGTTAAGGCTACATTTTTGACTGCAATATTTCACCTCCTCCCAATTCTTTTCCCATTTCTTACGCCAAGAAAAGGGTCTTTTACAGGTTACACAAATTTTTTCCGGTAAATCACTTTTTTTAACAGATTTCATCTTGCTTTTAAAGAGGAACAAAAAATATGAGGATTACAGATATCCCTTTCAAGATATTTTTAAATAGTATTTGGGGTTAAAAGGTTTAAAATATTTATTTTCCTGCCTCCTCCTCCCAAGGTATTGGACTTACATCGTCATGATTGAGGACTCGAATTTCTTCCCTGTCTATTCTTAATATTAATCCACAGGCAGGGTCAGGGCAAGTTACCCGAGCATCGGTTTCCATCCAGTCGGCGGGGTGATTTTTTCTTTGTTTAGCAGGAAGCAATGGGATGGCAGATTGTATGGCATAGAGGCAAAAATCAGATTTTTCGGGCATAGATAATTTTCCACCACGCAGGTAAAAACAATCTCCAATATTCATGTTGCAGGTACAGTGTCCGTTTATTTGTTCCACAACTATACGTAAATCATAAAGTTCAAACTGGTCAGATCGCAAGGAATTGGTTTCGCTCATTATCGTTTTATTTA
>JBILDL010000371.1:0-3283 GCA_044352635.1 Saprospiraceae bacterium
GCCTCTTGCGATCTGGAAAGTTTGAGCCATTCCAAGCCTGAATTAAAAATTCATTTTATCGATGAAGCTAGATTTAAGTACAAAGGTGTAACCGATAGAATTGATTATCTGAAAGGGGGAAAAGTACATTTAATAGACTATAAAACGGGGAAACCTAAGCGAAATACCTTTCAAAAGCCTTCATGGAAGGGCGTTTCTCCTTACGGGGGCGTTTATTGGAGACAGCTTGCTTTTTATCATCTTTTGTTTGAAGGACATAATCAAGACGGATTGTTGGTGGAAGAGGCAAAATTGATTTTTTTAGAAGAGGGTCTTTCCAGCGCTTCTCGTGAAGTTGTTATTACACTGGATTCCAACGATTTGGTAGCTTTTAAAAATCTAACACAAGAGGTAAATACCAAAATTCAGGCGCATGACTTTTACAGAGGTTGTGGACAAGCTGCCTGTGTTTGGTGTAATTATCTTAAAAATGAAATTCTACCAGACCAATTGGAAAATCCGGATCATTTATTTCTGGACGACGGCCCTTATCTTTGAGGTAGGATTTTTTTATAAATCAACGCTTAAACTTCGGTAAATTATTTTCAGTATTACAATTATTCCTATTTTGAGCCTTTAATTAATCAATATGAAAAATCTATTCCTTTTTCTACTCCTTTTTCTGTCATTTAGCTTGACTGTCAATGGACAAACTGCGTTGGAAAAGTTAGAAAGTAAGATTAACGCTGAATTCAAGAGGTCACCCGGCTTATTTTGTCTGGCTTTTAAGGAAATTGGTCAGCCGCAAAACCAGTTGATGATACATGCTGACAGTATCGTTCATGCCGCCAGTACGATGAAAACGCCTGTGATGGTAGAAATATTCAATCAAATCGAACAAAAAAAATGGAAATTGAGTGATTCTGTCTTGGTAAAAAATGAATTTTCAAGTATTGTAGATGGCAGTCCTTATAAAATGGAGGTAGATGAGGATTCAGAAGGTCAGTTGTATAGCAAGATTGGTGGAAAAACAACGCTATATCAATTGATTTATGACATGATTACCTATAGCTCTAATTTGGCAACCAATATTTTAATTGAAATGGCGGACGCTAAAAAAGTGACTCAAAAGGTAAGGGAAATAGGAGCAAAAAATATCCAGGTTTTGAGAGGGGTGGAAGACCAGAAGGCGTATGATTTAGGCTTGAATAATCAGGTAACTGCCCGAGATTTGATGTTGATTTTTGAAAAATTAGGAGAGGGAAAATGGATCAGTGAATCGGCTTGTATCCAGATGATTGATATATTGAAGCAGCAGCATTTTAATGAATTAATACCGGCTTTATTACCCAGAGAGGTGATTGTGGCCCATAAAACAGGATGGATTACCAAACATAGTCATGATTCGGCATTAATTTTATTGCCCGACGGAAGAAAATATGCGTTGGTTATTTTGAGTAAAGGATGGGAATCAAATGATTTAGCCACAGAAATAATGGCAAATTCATCGAAGTACGTTTATGATTATATGGTCGGTTTATCGAATTTTAAAAAATAAAACATGGCAACCCCGCAGTCTGTAGCATTTCATACCTTAGGATGTAAATTAAATTTTGCAGAAACCTCCGCTTTGGGTCGTCAATTTGAATCAGCTGGCTTTCAAGAGAGGCGTTTCACCGATCATGCCGATATTTATGTTATCAATACTTGTTCTGTAACCGATTTTGCCGATAGAAAATGCCGAAGGGTCGTTCGTCAAGCATTAAAACAAAATGAACAGGCATTTATTGTTGTTGTAGGTTGTTATGCACAGCTGAAACCGGAAGAAATAGCAGCCATTCCGGGGGTTGATCTGGTATTGGGAGCGGCTGAAAAGTTTCGGATGCTCCCGTTTATTGAAGGACTGAGTAAATCGACCGGAAAAGGGATGGTTCAGGCCGGAGAGGTGAGTGAGGTCGTCGATTTCGTAAATGCTTTTTCTGTCGGGGATCGTACCCGTTCTTTTTTGAAAGTTCAGGATGGTTGTGACTATAAATGTACCTTTTGTACCATTCCACAAGCGAGAGGAAAAAGTAGAAGTGATACCGTGGAACATGTCGTCGCCAATGCCAGGGAAATTGCAAGCAGGGGGGTTCGAGAAATTGTATTAACGGGAGTAAATATAGGCGATTTTGGAAATGGAACCGCAGTTATTGAAGGGATGAAGCCACGTAAAGAGGCCCTTTTTGCTGACCTCATCCGGGCTTTAGATGAGGTGGAAGAGGTGTCGAGATTTCGCATTTCGTCCATTGAACCAAATCTTTGTACTTCGGAAATCATTGAATTTGTCGCAAATTCCCGTCGGTTTGCCCCTCATTTCCATATTCCTTTGCAGTCCGGAAATAACAAGCAGTTGCGTGAGATGAAACGCAGGTATAAAAGGGAATTGTATCAGGAAAGAGTGGCGGAAATTAAAGGATTAATGCCTCACGCCTGCATTGGTGTTGACGTCATCGTCGGATTTCCAGGTGAAACGGAAGCCGATTTCGAGGAGACTTATGCCTTCATTTCTTCTCTTGATGTAAGTTACCTGCATGTTTTTACCTACTCCGAAAGGGATAACACCCCAGCTGCCTCCATGTCAGACATAATTCCTGTGGAAGAAAGAAGAAGGAGGAATGCTTTGCTGACCAGTTTGTCTGAACAAAAGAGAATGACTTTTTATGATCAGCATCTGGGGCAATCCCGTCCTATTTTATTTGAAAAGTCAAAAACATCAGGTAAAATGTCTGGATTCACGGATAATTACATAAAGATTGAGACAAAATGGCAAGAGGAAGCCCTCAATTTTATAGAAAATAGACCATTGATTCGCATCAATAAAGCTGGGTTAGTGGAATGTTGAGTGGAATGGAATTTATTCTGTAGCTTGGTTTTGAATCAGGATTTACAGGATTTCGAGGATTTTTTAGCATTGGGCGATGATTGGGATGGTGCGCGCTGCAGCATGAAATTTAAAAAAATATTCGCTTTTTAACGTCGATGCGAAAATCGCAGCGACGGAATATAAAATATAGGCACCCATTCCTTTTACCCTCAAAATTAAACCAGCGACATCATCATTAATCAAAAAAATCATAAAAATCCCGGTTCAAACTATTATTGTCGGAAAACATCAAAATGAAAATCACTGTCATACTAGCCGATGCGAAAATCGCAGCGACGGAACATCATGCCAAAGGGTCCCATTTTCAATATCGACACTTTTAAATCAGCGACGTTATCCATAATCCGTGAAATCCAATAATCCTTAAAATCCGTGATT
>JBILDL010000372.1:0-3279 GCA_044352635.1 Saprospiraceae bacterium
GGAGCTTACGGTTATGCCAATGCAGATGGCACGGGAGGCATTAAACGAATTAAATCGGGATACCAGCTCCGAAATATTACGGTAAGAACGCATCATGCCAATGGCACTGATGTTTCTGATGGACCACCGGTGAGCACCACTTATCCTTTAGGTTCTTTTGCCGAAGACTACGAGTGGGTTGCACACCCTACGGACCCAAGTTATCTGGATATCCATAATGGACGGTTTTGTGTAACTCCGGAATATCCAAAAGGCATTTATTGTTATTTCACTACTGTCGATGCAAATCATAACTCCGCATTTCCTTATGTTATTGGCCCTTCTTTTTATGGAGTAAAATCGGGAAGTACCGTCACCAGTGTAACAGAAACGACTACCACTTATAAAAGCACCACAACCTCTGTTACAGACAATGAACTAAAAAAGTTATCGATAGAAGTATTCCCGAACCCTTCTCAGGATCTCATTGCCATACAAGTCAACGGATTAGTTCCCTCTGATTTACAAGTTACCCTTCTGGATGCAAATGGAAGAAAGATTTATCAAACAGAAATAAGTAAAGGTCAGACCATAGCTTATTTTGACATACAGACCCTTTATTCGGGCTTATATTATGTAACCATAGCTTCTTCCAATGGGGCTATAGAGACAAAAAAGGTGATGATAACGAAATAGTCGTAGAGACGTGATGCTTCGCGTCTTCTCCCCGACAGGTTTTATAGGATTTTGAGGATTACAGAGAACGTCTTCGTTTTTAGCGTAATGGTTATTTGTAGATGGATTCTTTTGTGTGAACTCACAGGGGCATAGCCCCGCCAATTTTGAAAGCTATTCACAACGCAAAACACGGTGAAGGCTTCGTACGTTGGGTGTGAATGCTGGGTAAAAATACAATTTTGAAAGCTATTTACAACTATTAAGTGGCTGACGGATACCCTGAACAGGATTGGAAATAATCCCGTCAATAAATGCTCTGAGTTACTCCTTAATAAATTCCAAAAATTATAACATAGAAACTTGGATAGACGGATACAGTTGTTTATACCTGATTTCTGGCTATCTTGGTTTAGGAGAGTATTATAATTATGCACTATTCTAAAAGATAGCTTTATAGATCTCTCAAAACCAATAGTTTTTACTATATTTGTTTTGAATTCAATAGTAACATAATGTATAATCCCATTGAGATAGACCGAGAAAAATTGACCTTGCTTGGCATAAAGTTTTCAGACTTAAAAAAGCTTGAAAATACAGCGAATGCCATTGGGTCAAATATGTTCGAAGGCTTCGAACCCACATCAGAGTTAATACAACTCTATGTGGATTGGAGTTCAGGAACTATTACCGATCCAGAGTTAGTGGTAAGACTACACGCCATTAATGGCAAATAAATATAAATACATAGACCCAGAACTATTCTATACCAATAGAAATGGAATACTTCGAAATATTGCAAAAATTGATGATGAAAAAGTTCTAATTGCATTTGAAAGTTTTAAAGTATCCAAAAGAATAGAAGAATTATCAGAAAAACCAATAAAAATAAAGGACTCCAACTCTTTACTAGAAATTCACCATTACCTATTTCAAGATGTGTACGAATGGGCTGGAAAAGTAAGAACTGTAAATATTAGCAAAAACGGCAAACAATTCTTTGATGGTGAAAGATTTAATATGGGATTTCAGTATATCGATACACTAATAACAGAATACAGCGTTTTAAATAAAAAAAACCGAAAAGAAATAGCAAGTAAATTAGCAGAGATATTAGATACTGTAAATTATTTACATCCATTTAGAGAAGGAAACGGAAGAACACAAAGAGAATTTTTAAGATTGCTGGCTCTTGAAAAAGAACTCTACTTGAATCTGAATCCACCAGATAACAAAAATATCTATGAAAGGTATATGAAAGGTACGATTGAGAGTAACTTAAATATTCTGGAAGATTTGATTTTTGAACTATTAGAAATTATAATATAATATTGAAAAGTAGCAGAAAAAAAGCGGTTCTTTTGGTTTTGCAAAGTATAAGCTTGGTGGGTCGTGGCAAATGAAGATGAACAGCAAATCAAAGAACCTCAAATCATTTGCTCAATGGGATTAAAAAACTAATTATACCGAATTCGGTATAATTAAAATTAACAGCGTATGGCAAAAAATAAAAAAATACAAGTTAAAGGAATTGAAATAACTATCATTCAAGAGGATAAGGAAGATTTTATTTCACTTACCGATATGTTAAAAGCTAAAGATGGTGACTTTTTTATTTCTGACTGGCTTAGAAATAGAAATACTCTTGAGTTTCTGGGTATTTGGGAATCAGTGTACAATCCAAGTTTTAATTAAGGCGAATTCGCCATAATTAAAAGTCAAGCTGGGTTAAATAGTTATAAAATAAGCGTAAAAGAATGGGTTGAAAAAACTAATGCCATTAGATTAAAAGCCACTGCTGGCAGATATGGCGGCACTTATGCTCACACTGATATTGCTTTTGAATTTGGTATGTGGATTAGTGCCGAATTTAAAGTTTATTTGATAAAGGAATTTAAAAGACTCAAAGTCGATGAAAACGACCGCTTAAACCTTGAATGGAACCTGCAACACACCTTAGCAAAAGTTAATTACCATATTCACACTGACGCTATTAAAGAAAATCTTATCCCAAAAAAAATGGGGGAAATCCAGGTAAGCTTTGTGTACGCCAATGAAGCCGATTTACTGAATGTAGCATTGTTTGGTATAATTGCTAAACAATGGCGCGACGCTAACCCAAAAACGGTTGGCAACCTTAGAGATGAAGCCACACTTGAACAATTAGTAGTACTCTCCAATTTGGAAAGTATCAACTCCGTTTTAATCAATCAAGGTTTGGCGCAGCCTGAAAGATTATCCCAACTTAACCAAATAGCTATTACACAAATGAAATCGCTGCTCGCATACAAACAATTAAAGAAACTGAAATGAGCTTAACCAGAACAGATTTTTCTAACAAAACAGCCCATTTTTGTAAATAACGAAACCTTCCCTCTGCAAGCCGTTGGTGAAAAAAATAGTTTTAAAGTATCCGTCTGACCAAGTACATATTTTAAAATTTTTGGAAATTACAAGGGAGTAACTCTCCGAGTTTTTAAAACCTATTCGTGCAATTCCCTACCTATAGCTCCCTTGGTTAATATGTTCTTGTGTTGGGTTTTCATTTCACAGGATTATACATTAAACGGGGATTCAATGAGGAAAAAGAAAAAATTAAAAGGTTAAATTAAATTGCTATTTTTA
>JBILDL010000373.1:0-3262 GCA_044352635.1 Saprospiraceae bacterium
CATATTACTGGTATAACCCGGATATTTAAAGTGGGTGGTGCTCAGGCTATCGCCGCTATGGCCTTCGGTACCGAAACTATTCCAGCCGTATATAAAATTGCCGGACCAGGAAATAGGTATGTCACAGAGGCAAAACAGTCCATTACAAAGTTTGGTGTCGCTATTGATATGCCTGCCGGACCAAGTGAGGTGCTGGTTTTTGCCGATGAAGGGGCAAATCCTGCCTTCGTGGCCGCCGATTTACTCTCGCAGGCCGAACATGGGGAAGATAGTCAGGTTGTGTTGATTTGTCCGGATAAACTGTTTTTTGAAAAGGTGGATATAGAAATTGGTAAGCAATTAGCCTTGTTGCCAAGAATGGAAATAGCAGTAAAGGCGCTTCATAATAGTGTAGCCATTGCAGTAAATGATGCAGCCATAGCTATGGATTTAATTAATGATTATGCGCCGGAACATTTGATTATGGCGTTGCGGAATCCAATCGATTTTATAAATGATATCAGGAATGCTGGTTCGGTATTTCTTGGGGATTACACTCCCGAAGCGGTAGGCGATTATGCTTCAGGTACTAATCATACTTTGCCAACTAATGGTTTTGCCCGCGCTTTTAGCGGAGTTTCTGTTGATTCTTTTATAAAAAAGATTACTTTTCAACAAGTTAGCCAGTCCGGTTTAACTACGTTGGGGCCAATCGTTATGACTATGGCGGAAGCTGAACGACTCGAAGCCCATAAGCAAGCGGTTTCAATCAGACTTGATAATCTTCAATTATGAAGAATATAGCTTTTTTGTTATTGATTTTTCTGGCTTCTTTTTCACTTAGGGGCCAGACGTTCCTTTCAGGGAAAACCTATTTTAGCGATAAGGACTATATAGAATATTTCGCTGGAAATATGCCTCTTATTTTGACAGTGCCCCATGGAGGTTTGTTGGTCCCATCCACTATTCCTAACAGGAATTGTGCGGGATGTGTGACCGTTATGGATACAAATACCCAGGAATTGGGAAGATTGATTGTCGACGAGATTAAAAAAATCACTGGTGGAAATTGTTTTCCTCATCTTGTTATTAATCGCCTGAGACGAACTAAACTTGACGCAAACAGAGATCTTTTTGAGGCAGCTTTAGATAATCCCGACGCTGTCAACGCCTGGTATGCCTTTCACAAGTTTATTGATTCTGCCAAAATAATGGTCGCTAATCAGTTTCAACGAGGTTTATTGATAGATCTTCATGGTCATGGTCACGCTAATCAAAGGCTGGAATTAGGATATTTGCTCTCTGCTTCCAATTTGAGGAGTGGGAATAATTTTCTGAACAGCCAGGTGGCTATAGAAAATAGTAGCATCAGGCATTTAGCCTTATCTAATAAAAATGAATACCGTCACGCCGAATTGTTGAATGGTCAGGAGAGTTTGGGCGGATTTTTTGAAACGGAACGTTATACCGCGGTACCTGGGCCTGTTGATATTGCACCAAAAAGTGGGGAGGATTATTTTTCCGGAGGATATAATACAGAGAGACATGGCTCGGTGGATAGTGGAAAAATAGATGCTATACAAATTGAATGTAATTTTAAAGGGGTAAGGGATTCAGAAATATCTCTTCAGTTTTTTTCTGAAGCTACGGCTAATGCATTGGTTAAATTTTTAAAAACTCACTATTTCGGTAAAGATGGATTTTCATGTCCTACTTCTATAACCAGTAATTTTGAAAAAAATACGGAGTTATCTTTTAGCGTATTTCCTAATCCCGCCTGCGAATCGGTCACGTTGAATTTACCTTCTCCGGGTACGCTGCGAATGTATAACGCAACCGGGCAGGTTTTAAATGAATTTTCCTTGCTCAAGGAGGGCGAACACACGCTACCTTTAGCGTTTAATGATAAGTTTGTTCTTGTTCAATTTATTGGTAAAGATGGATCAGGTGCATCCATGAAACTTATGCGTCAATGTTATTGAAAAAATTAGACTTCAACCGCCTGGTGCGCGCAAATATTCTTAAGCTGACTCCTTATTCATCGGCAAGGGGAGAATTCAAAGGTTCTGCTTCCGTTTTTCTGGATGCAAATGAAAATCCTTTCGATTCAGGGTATAATCGCTATCCTGATCCACTGCAATTAACCCTAAAAGATAAAATTAGTGCCCTTTGGCATATTCCCGTATCTTCTATTTTTCTTGGAAATGGAAGTGATGAACCCATTGATTTACTCGTTCGTCTTTTCTGTGAACCAGGCTTAGACCATATCATTATAACTCCTCCCACATACGGAATGTATCGTGTCGCCGCTGATATTGCCGGGGTCGAAGTCAAAGAAATAAATCTTCTCACTGATTTTCAACTTCCCGTTAAGAATATACTCGAACAGGCAAATGAACACAGTAAAATCCTCTTCTTATGCAGCCCCAATAATCCAACGGGGAACCTTTTAAATAAGGAGGATATTATTCAGATAATCCATCATTTTCCGGGTATTGTGGTACTCGATGAAGCCTACACCGACTTTGCAGAGAATACCAGCTTCCTTCCGGAGCTCTCCAATTTTCCAAATTTGGTCATCCTCCAAACCTTCTCTAAAGCATGGGGTCTGGCCGCTATTCGATTGGGCATGGCCTTTGCCTCCATGGAAATAATAGATTTGCTCAATAAGATTAAATCTCCCTACAATCTAAATATTTTAACCATAGATTTTGTCCTTCGTCAACTAGACTTTTTAAAGGAAAAAAATAACGCAGTGGACATTTTAATAAAGGAAAGACACCTGCTGATAGAACATTTTAAGTCCTTTACCTTTATAAACAAAGTGAATCGTTCCGACGCTAATTTTATCCTCATTCAGGTAGATGACGCAGATGGACTTTACCAATTTCTTGTTTCTAAAGGCATTATCGTGAGAAATAGGTCAAATATGCCACTTTGCGAGGGAGGATTAAGAATTACCGTAGGTACAACGCTGGAAAATAATAATCTTTTAGCGTCCATGAGCGAATGGGCCAGTTTAAAATCTTTATCATGAAAAGAGTTTTATTTATAGATAGGGACGGAACATTAGTGTTTGAACCTAATGATTATCAAATAGATAGTAAGGAAAAAGTTTCCTTTTTACCAGCTGTGTTTGCATCATTGGCGCGTATTTGTAAAGAGACAGATTTTGAATTGGTTATGGTGACCAATCAGGATGGATTAGGTACAGATTCCTTCCCGGAAAATACTTTTTGGCCAGCTCATGAATTCATTTTAGATGCCTTTAAAAAGGAGTCTG
>JBILDL010000030.1:0-10935 GCA_044352635.1 Saprospiraceae bacterium
TAGTATTGCTTCATATTATGGAACCACTTTGGCTGCAATCAGAGAGATAAATAATATGACAGATTCTCAGATGAAAGCGAATAAAAACATTAAAATTCCCATTCTATACAACAGTGTTAAAAGTCCCATACTGAGAAGCTCATTTGAAAAATATAACTATATCCCTGTTTTTTACAAAGTCAAAAAAGGAGATACTTTATATAGACTATTTAGAATTTATTTCCCCAGGGATTCGAATGAGATTAAGAAAATAAATTCAATAAAAAGCAATATTATAAAAATTGATTCCAAGCTACTGATAGGCTATTTTCCAGTCCAACCTAATAAAATACCTTCAACAGACATTGTAGTAAAACCAAATAGGAATAAAGATACCCTCTCACTCACCAACGATAAATCTAAAAACGTTTTAGTTACAGTCTCCGGAGCAGCCCAAACATTTGGTTCACCTTTTGAAAAAACAGAATATGCTTATGTTTTATCCAACAAAATACCAGAACATTCTGTTGTAGAAATAACAAATCCGATGTCCAATAAAAAAATAACAGGCAAAGTAATAGGTAAAATTCCCCCAGGAAAATACCCTTTAGATATTTTACTTTTGTTAGCTAAAAATGATGCCTCAGATTTAGGTTACTTGGATTTAAAATTTTTTGTATCAGTCAAATATTATAAATAGTATGAAATATTGTGAAACTATTTTAGAAACTATTGGAAATACACCATTAGTACAAATCAAGAAAATTATACCCGGTATTAAGGCAACGGTTCTTATAAAAGTAGAAACATTTAATCCGGGTAATTCCATAAAAGACCGAATGGCTCTGAAAATGGTATTAGATGCAGAAGCCAATGGTAACTTGAAGCCCGGTGGGACCATTATTGAATGTACCTCTGGCAATACAGGAATGGGATTGGCCATAGCAGCTGCAGTAAGAGGTTACAAATGCATCTTTACTACGACAGATAAACAGTCAAAAGAGAAAATTGATTTACTTAAAGCCCTGGGAGCTGATGTAATTGTATGTCCTACTAATGTTCATCCTGATGACCCTGGTTCATATTATTCTGTTGCGAAAAGAATCAGTACAGAAATTCCTAATTCATTTTGGTTTAATCAATACGACAACCTATCAAACAGGCAGGCTCACTATGAATCGACAGGTCCTGAAATTTGGGAACAAACTGATGGTAAAGTCACCCATATTATAACTGGCGTTGGAACAGGAGGGACTATTTCGGGCACAGCTAGATTTTTAAAGGAACAAAACAAAGATATAAAAGTTTGGGGAATAGACACTTATGGTTCTGTATTTAAAAAATACCACGAAACAGGTATTTTCGACGAACAAGAGATTTATCCTTATATAACAGAAGGTATCGGTGAAGATATACTTCCTAAGAATGTAGATTTTAGCTTAATAGATCATTTTGAAAAAGTTTCAGATAAAGACGGAGCTTTAATGGCAAGAAAAATAGCCAGAGAAGAAGGTATGCTTTTAGGCTATTCCGCTGGTTCAGCCGTGGCAGGACTTTGGCAAATGAGGGCTGAACTAAAAGAAGACGATGTCGTAGTTGTTATAATTCATGACCACGGTAGTCGATATGTTGGCAAAATATATAACGATGATTGGATGAGGGAACGTGGATTTCTGGAGAGTGAATTAAGAGCAAAAGATATTTTGGCTAAAAAACTTAAAAAAGAATTTATAAGTATCAATCCAGAAACAGCTATACAGGAGGTATTAAGATTGATGCGGGACTTTGATATATCTCAGTTACCTGTGATGGAAAATGAAGAATGGGTAGGCTCCGTTGGAGAACAACAAGTGATAAGTGCTCTTTCAGAAAATCGTATGCAAAATTCATCGGTAAGAGATATTATGGGACCTGCTTTACCGGTTGTTAGCGAAGACATGACAGTTTCACAATTAAGTAAGATAATATCACGTCAAACACCTGCTGTCATTGTCAAAAAAACAGCAGGTGATTTTCAGATAATATCTCAATATGACTTAATACAAAGTTTATAGCAGGTAAAGTTAGTCGATGTACCGTTTTGTAATTTCACCGTAAGCATCAATACGACGATCTCTAAAAAAGGGCCACATTCTGCGAACTTCTTCCGTCCTGTTTTTACTTATCTCCACTAAAAAGCCATTAGATGAGGTACTGTCCGCTTTAAAAAGGATTTCTCCTTGAGGTCCACATACGAAGCTTTGTCCCCAAAAGGTTATTCCCTTTGTATTTCCTGTCCAATCTGGTTCAAATCCACATCGGTTAATGGCAACTAAGGGTAAGCCATTGGCTATGGCGTGACCTCTTTGTATGGTAAACCAAGCATCATATTGTCTTTCCTTTTCCTCCTCAGCATCAGTATGTTCCCAACCAATAGCCGTTGGATAAATCAAAATTTCTGCCCCTTTTAAGGCCATCAGCCTGGCAGCTTCGGGATACCACTGATCCCAACAAACAAGAATACCCAATTTACCTACACTCGTTTGAATAGGTTCAAAACCTATATCTCCCGGCGTAAAATAAAACTTCTCATAGTAAGCGGGATCATCCGGAATATGCATTTTTCTATATTTCCCGGCAATACTGCCATCACTTTCAAAAACCACAGCGGTATTATGATAAAGACCAGGTGCTCTTTTTTCAAAAAGTGAAGAAACTATAACCACTTTATTGTCAGCGGCTACTCTACTAAGTATTTCTGTTGATTCACCTGGGATGGTTTCTGCCAGATCAAAAATCGATGGATCTTCTGCCTGACAAAAATAAATGCTATTATGTAACTCCTGCAGCGTTATAAGTTCTGCCCCCATGCTAGCCAGCCGTTTTATTTCTGGTATAATTCTATCTAAATTTTCACCAGTATTATGGCTAGAGGTTTGTTGTATGAGCCCAACTTTGATACTATTTTTTTTCATTGTTTCGATATTATAGATTGATAGATCCTTCTGGATACTGCATGGAAATGCAATGTAAGGATCCGTGTTGTTCAATTAAGGTGCGACAAAGTACAGGAATAATTTTTCTCCCAGGGAAAATACTGGTTAAAACGTTTACTGCTTCCTGGTCTTGTTTTACATTATAAATAGGGAGAATCACTGCCTCATTGATAATTAAAAAATTAGCATAAGTAGCAGGTAACCTGTGTCCGTCGTCAGCAAAGCAGGCATCGGGCCAGGGTAATGGAACTAAATGAAAAGCATTCCCATTGATATCAACCAGATTCTTCAACTCTTCCTCCATTTTTAACAAAGCATCATAGTGCTCATCTTGTTGATCATCACATTTTACATAGGCAAGAGTGGTTGGATTACAAAAACGCACTAAAGTATCAATGTGTGAATCTGTGTCATCACCAGCCAAATATCCATGATTAAGCCAATAAATATTGGATGTTCCAAAACTTTGGAATAACAGATTATTAATTTGTTCCTCAGAAAAAGAAGGATTTCTATAAGGTGATTGCATACAATGACGGGTGGTAATTAGGGTACCCAATCCATCTGTTTCTATGGCACCACCCTCAAGAACAAAATTAATTTTCTCCAGCGGTACTTTAAATGCATTGGATAAATGTAACTTTTCAGTAATTAGATTATCCTTTTCTGCATCGAATTTTAGTCCCCAACCATTGAACGTAAAATCTAATATTTTAAGATCCACACCATTAGACACAGTAATGCCACCGTGATCTCTTGCCCAGGTATCATTGCTATCTATGTCAAAAAAAAATAAATTTTGTGAAGTATAATCTTTAAAATACGTTTTTGTTTTAGAAATATCTCTAGTAACAACAATTACCTTTTCGAAAGGTAAAATAGCGGTTATAACGTCAACAAAAACTTGAATAGCGTCTTCTAAAATTAATTTCCAATCAGAATCAACATGAGGGAAAGTAAATTGAATGGCGTCTTGTTTTTCCCATTCCGCAGGTAATCGGTAGAACATTTTTTCGTCAAAGTTAATTTTTTTTTATTTTCATTTACTAGTTGACCTACTATTTGTCCCCTAAATTAAAAAATGGTATTTTGTTCGTAAATTAAGAATCATAATACGTCATGATAGAAAAAATCAACCCAGCAATTAGAAATAAAGCGAATGAATATTGGTCAGATTTCCAATATATTTTCAAGACACTCTATCCAAATTCAGAAGAAAGAGATTTGCTCGATATTATAGAAACCATAAATACCGCTTATGAAGATAGGAAGGATTCGTTAAAAGAAATAGATAAAAAGAGAGAATTAGCTAAAGATTGGTATTTAGATCAAAAGTGGGTGGCCACCATGCTTTATGTTGACTTATATGCTGGTAACATCAAAGAAATGGAAAATCACCTTCCTTATTTAAGAGAATTAGGGGTTAATTATGTGCATTTAATGCCATTATTAGAACCCAGGGAAGGTCAGGCAGACGGAGGTTATGCGGTAAAAAATTTCAGAAAAGTCAATTCCAAATTAGGTAATAATGATGATTTGATAGCTCTTATAGAGAAAATGCATGCCGACGACCAGATTATTGCTATTGATTTTGTTATGAATCACACGGCAAAGGAACATGAATGGGCACAGAGTATATTAAAAGGAGAAAGTCGTTTCAAGGATTTTTATTATATGTTTCCCGACCGCACTGTGCCTGATCAATTTGAGAGAACTCTACCGGAGGTTTTTCCAGATTTTGCCCCAGGTAATTTCACCTACCAAAAGGAAATAAATCAATGGGTTTGGACAACATTTAACGAATATCAGTGGGATCTAAATTACAGCGAACCCAAAGTATTCAATGCAATGCTTGGGGAAATGTTATTTCTTGCTAATCTGGGCGTAGATGTTTTAAGACTGGATGCCGTTCCTTTTTTGTGGAAAAAAATGGGTACAAATTGTCAAAATCAAGAGGAAGCGGTTATGCTTTTGGTGGCTTATAAGTATTTAATTCAACTGGTTGCCCCCGGAGTGCTTTTCAAATCTGAAGCCATTGTAGCACCTAACGATATTATAAGATATTTAGGTGCAGGGGGTTATGAGGGTAAAGCGTGTGAAATTGGCTATAATGCTACTTTAATGAATCACTTGTGGCATGCAATAGCCTGTGAAAATACAGTTTTATTAAGGACTACCCTATCAAAACTTCCATCTATTCCTCCTTCTTCTACCTGGATAAATTATATACGTTGTCATGATGATATAGGTTGGGGAATCTCCGACCAGAACGCCGCCGATGTTGGCCAGAATGGCCATGAAACCCGATTATTCTGTTCGGCATTTTACACGGGGATTTGGCCAAATAGTTTTGCCCAGGGTTATTCTTTCCAGATAGATTCATCGAATGGAGAATCTAGAATTTCTGGTAGTACAGCCGCGCTAATTGGTATTCAAAAATCATTTATTGAAAATAAAAAAGAAGATTTAGCCTCAGCGATAGATCGATTTAAACTAATACATGGGATAATCTTTTTTATGAGAGGTATCCCTTTGGTTTATGCTGGAGATGAAATTGGACACTTAAATAATTTTGATTATCTGAAAGATGCGGAAAAAAGAGAAGATAATCGTTGGCTACACAGACCTGCTATGGACTGGGAAAAAGCTTTGCTAAGAAAGGAAGCTGGGACTCTTGAAAAAACTTTATTTAATATTATTTCCAATCTGTCTAATCGAAGAAAAGAAACCTATTGTCTTCATGGTAATGCAAAAGAGACCATAATACCCATAGAAAGTAACACTCTTTTTTGCGTAGAAAAAACATTGAAGGAAGAAAATATTTTATTAATGGCTAATGTTAGTTCAGATTTTCAGATGATTTCCAAGAGCGCATTGCCTAAGAAATGGCAAGGAAATTGTTTTAGGGAAGAGATTAGTTCAGTAACTTGCATATATCAGGGTGATACTTTATTTATTCCTCCTTACGGCGTTTTATGGCTGACTGAAAAAGCAGGTGAAATACCTCAAACAAAAGAATATCGCCTAAAAATGGAAGCGCAAACCATACCTGGAGAATCAGTTTATTTTATCGAAAATATTAGTTCCGTTTCTATAGGAGAAAAAGCAAGAAAAATAACCTGTTATTGGGTGGACGATTTGGGTTGGCATGTTGACGTGAACCTTGTACCGGGAGCATGGATAAGTTATCATTGGGTAAAAATGTATGGAAACAACCTAATAGAAAAATCAAAAGATTACTATCATCAAGCTAAATAATCATCAGTAATTTATCAGTATCAAATTAATAGTAGGTCACTATAAAATAATCTCAAGCGATAATTGATTAGAATTCAACATATTGTCGCTTTTGGGTGTAGAACTGATGGTTGAAATAGTAGGAAGTAATCTTTTAATTATACGCAAAGGCTTAAGGTAATGGTTTTTGTTTACATCAAATACGCCATAATGATCCATAAGGTCAATTTTAACCTGGCCTAAGGAATGAAGTATTTGATTATCTGATAGAATGATGCCTGAATGCACAATTCTTCCAAATCTATTTTCAAAATAAGCAATATCGCCGGGTTGTGTTAATTCAATAAACTCAACAGAAGTACCTAATTTAACTTGTTCCAAGGGGTCACGTGGAAGAAAAATACCCACCATTTGGTAAACAATTTGAACAAGACCGGAGCTATCAATACCAAAAGGCGACCGCCCTCCCCATAAAAAAGGGGTGTTTAGATATTTTCTTGCCAGTTTAACTATCATCTCAGGACTTGGATTAAATTTGCTTATAGGTAAAGCTTGACCGTTGAATGAAAATTTCGTTTTATTAAGCGAAAACCTCAATCCATCATATTCAGGTAAACGTGCAGCTAAAGTGATAGAAACAAAAGAATCAGGACCAACTGCGGGCTGCATCATTTCTAAACAGTAAGCATAATTACTTTTATATCTAAGATAAGTACTTTCAGATAAAGGCAAAATCTGGTCCTTCTCTACCCAGCCGATAGTTTCATCTGCTTCGCAAATAATCCTGAGCCAATAATCACCTTTAGATTCCAAAATTTCTGCCATTTCTCCAAAAAGCATTTGAGAAATCAACTCACTCCGGTGAGAGGGAGAAATACGAATCGGAATGACACTTAGAGGACAAATTCCGAACTCAAATTTACCGTTAAAATTCTTAATTTCTGTGAGTTGCGACATGATAGGACAAAAATACTAAAAGTTATATTTTTACCGTTATGCAAATATTAAAATTAAACATTATTTTAGCGCTTTTCAAATATATTTCATGCAAGCAATAACAAAAGCTAACATATTTACCAGCGTATTCTGTTTAATCGTTGTAATCTCTTGGGGTCAAGATCCTAATTTTTCACAGTATAATAATATACCTATTTTCTTGAATCCAAGTTTAAGTGGAAGTTTCGAAGGCAGTTACAGAGCCATCGTAGCGCACAGAAATCAAGGAAATAATCAGTTTAATGAACCATTTATATCATTATATAGTAGTTTTGATTTACGATTACCTATACGATATGATGGTAAAGTTTTAAATGATGCTGCGGGAGTAGGTGTTATGTTTATGCAGGATAAAAACTCCAGTATTGGATGGAACACTCAAAATATCTATGTTTCCGGTGCATACCACAAAAGTTTGGACCCCACAAATAATCAGTTCATAAGTGCTGGCTTTCAAATGGGTATCATACAGAAAAGTGTTGGATATAGTAATGTTACCTTTGAAGATCAATTTAATGGAACAGATGGCTATAACGACCCAACGAATGAGTTATTACCCTCAAATAATTTTGCTTTTTCAGATTTAAATGCAGGAATACAGTATTCCTTTATGACAATAAATCAGCTAGGTGGATTTTTAGGTGCTTCAATAGCTCATTTTAACAAACCAAATCAGAGTTTTTACCAAAACAATCTATTATTCGTAAATTCCATTACTAATAGACCTTTACCGATAAAATATACGGTTCAAAGTGGTTTTCAAATTCCTGTTTCAGAAAAATTACAAATTCACCCAAGGGTTTTAGCACAAAAACAAGGCAGCCATCTCACAGGTATGGTTGGTATGAATATTAGAACGATATTAAATGATGTTTCTAATACTTCACTTCATTTTGGTGCTTCAGCAAGACCAACCTTTGTATTAGGTAATGAACCAAAAATAGAATCTTTAATCTTTTTGTTGGGACTGGAACTTAACGAATTATTAATTGGAATATCCTACGACGCGGGAATAACGACCTTATACAATGGCATTTCCGGAAGAAGAAATGCCATTGAACTAACAGTAACCTATATGGGGAGATATAACAATGATGATAATTTTTGTCCTAAATTTTAATCTGTTATATCAATATTTTCAATAATTTCCAGACCGTAACCATCCAGTGCTACTCTCTTTTTAGGATTATTAGTTAACAACTTAATCTTAGAGACACCCAGATCCTTTAAAATTTGTGCACCTACGCCAAATTCCCTGGGATTCATTTCCTGTTTCCAAATATTGTCGGACACATTATTAGCTTGAGAAGCGAGCATTTTTAGTTCTTCAAGAAAATCTTCCTCTGATTTTACATTAGGTCTCATAAAAAGAAAAACACCTTTGCCTTCTCTGGCAATTTGTTTTAAAGCTTTGTGAATAAGACCTGAATTATCAGAAAATAAAGAAGCGAAAATATCATTAGGAGCTACTGAAGAATGCACTCTCACCAAAACGGGTTCATCAATAGACCACTTGCCGATGGTTACTGCTAAATGGACTTCCCCAGAATATATTTGAGTATAAGTGGTAACTAAAAACTTACCATGCGGAGATTCAACAGGAAAAGTTAATTCTTTTTTAATTAAACTCTCCATCTTTAGACGATAAGCAACTAAATCACGGATGGCTACTATTTTGAGATTAAACTTTTTAGCAATCTCAAAAAGCTCGGGCAAACGGGCCATCGTACCATCGGGGTTTAGAATTTCCACCAATACACCCGCAGGATAAAATCCAGCAAGTCTTGCTAAATCTATGGCTGCTTCTGTATGACCTGTTCTTCTCAACACCCCACCTTGCCTTGCTTTCAGTGGAAAAATGTGCCCGGGTCTTGCATAATCTTTAGCAACAATAGATGGATCTGTTAACTTTTTAATACCTGTGGCTCTATCATAAGCAGAAATACCCGTTGAACAGTCAAACCCCATTAAATCTATAGAAACAGTAAATGCAGTTTCATGTAAAGCAGTATTATTAGAAACCATCATATTGAGTTCCAATTCCTCTACCCTTCTTTCATCTAATGGTGCACAAATCAGACCTCTACCATGGGTAGCCATAAAATTGATGATTTCAGGCGTCACAATTTCAGCGGCGCAAATAAAATCACCTTCATTTTCACGATCTTCATCATCAACCACAATAATTATTTTACCCTCACGGATATCAATAATAGCATCTTCAATCTTATCAAGTTGAAAATTACTGGTTTCTTTTTGTTGGTTCCCAGACATTATTTTTAATTCCTTTTAAAAAATCAAAGCAGCCCATCAATAAAGCTGCATTAATTACTATGAAATATCGTACCCCTCTTAGAAACGGCAAATGTATGTTAATGTTCTCAAATAATTTATCAAAAACCAAAACTAAACCTATAAATAAAGTAAAAATGAGCAAAGCAAACAATACAATAACTTGATAAAAAGCTATATAAAACAATGATAAAAAAGATATAATTAAGCATAAAGGAACAAACCACCGAATAACTTTATGAGAAAAAAATACAAACCAAACAGACCATTGCTTCATTGAAAAAAATGGCAGAAAGTAAAATAAATTTTGAAAATTTCCTGCAGATATACGTCTTCTTCTTTTGAATTCGGTGCTTATGGAGGAAGAAACTTCTTCGTAACAAATCGCCCTTGGATGTAATATGGCCTTTTTACCCTTCAGTAATATATTGAATGAAATAAAAAAATCGTCCACAAGAAAATCCTTTGGAACTGGAACAAAATCATTTGATCTTATGGCATAACAGCCACCAGAAGCTCCCATCGACAAACCTTTCCATTTCCCCTCATTTTGTTTTAGTAAAGTCTCCCTATTAAGATAAAAGTTCTCAGAGATAGAAATTCCTTTTGACACTTTGCTTAGCGGTTCAATTTTTGAATCAACTAAGGAAATGTCAGGCAAAATAAATGGTTGAACCAGAAAAGAAACTAAGTCCTTTTTAAAAATAACATTGGCATCTGTAAGTACAATGATAAAATTCGTATCGTTATAAAACGCTTTAGCTTTTGAAACCAAATCATTAATCACCGTCGGCTTTCCTCTCCTGTTATTGAATATAAAAACCTGGCTATTGGACAAATTTTTACATTCATCTTGTATAATCTGATTGGTTTCATCAACACTGCCGTCTGAGGCTATCCAAAAAGTTATTAAATCTTTAGGGTAATTTTGATCCTTTAAACTTTTTAGCTTTTCTCTTATAATAAACTCCTCTTGATAAGCTGACATGATGACAGCGACTTTAGGAAAGAATGATTGATTAATATTTGCTTCCGTTTTATTGCTTAATTTTTTCATAATTAAAGGAAAAATTAAGTAGCTGTAAACCATCAAGGTGAATGAAAATATAATAAAAAAAAAGATCATTTCATTCACGGGTAACAATTAAAATGATGGTTTAAAGAATCGATTAATTTTTTCCCCATCGCTACGCTTTCATAATTGTTCACTATATTTTTATGTGCATTTATGCCAATCTGAATCATATCAGCTGGATGATTTAATAAATGCTGAATAACATCTATGAATTCTTCTGGTGAATTAGCTAAACAAACATCAATGGCATCCTGTGCTTCAATTCCTTCCAATCCAATGGAGGTAGTAATAACCACTTTTCCTAAACCCATGGCTTCTATAATTTTAGCACGCATACCACTTCCCGAAAGCAATGGAACAATAGCAATATCATGCTGGTTT
>JBILDL010000374.1:0-3255 GCA_044352635.1 Saprospiraceae bacterium
TGAAAAGTTCCAATATGCCTTTCTCGCCCGTTGAATATCCTGTGTTTAAGTATTTTTAAAAGGCTTATTAATAAAAAGGTTTCGAAGTGTTTAAAACACAACGAAACCATTAGTAATAGGGGTTTAAAAGTATTTAAAGAAATGTGTTTTACCTTTTTAGATTAGCTCAGTAATGAGTTGCTCCCATTTCTCAGCACATTGTAGTTCACCATTTAGCTGAGTATTTCTCTCTTCATTAAAAAGCGCTAATTTCGTTTCTTTTTTATCCCTGGAAATGAATGAAAGTTCAATTTGTTCTATAAATTCCATGCTTTCCCGGGTCGATTTTACCGTTTTCGTTTCTTTTAATACCTTACAGGAGAAAATAGTGGATAAATCAACGATTTTAACGATGGGATCGCTATTCAGAACATTCTTATAAAAAAGGACATACTTTTTGTTCTTATCCATGCCCAGGAGAAAATCTCCACAAAATTCATGCTCCCCAATGGTAACATTCAAATGAAGCATGCTTTCTTTCAATGAACTCAATATTTTATTTTGTTTGCGAACTTTTACAAGATATATCCCTAAAAAAGGACCAATACAAATTAGTACTGATAAAATACCAATAATGGTATTACCGAGATTCGTTTCCATATTAATGATTGTTTAAAATGTAAATTATTTGTTTTCAAACAAAGAATTTTACCAAAAATAATGGAAGGGAAAAAGGAATTGTACTTTCCTTAAGTTGACTAAAATGTTTTTTGAAAAGCTTAGATATTGTTTATATCTGGTATCAAAAAGTCCACCCATCTGATGGATCATCCCCCAATAATCTCCAAAATTATTATGTGAAGAGGGGACGGGAAGATTATATTTATTATTTAACGACTTTTCAGAAAGGGGAGTGTGACTAAAAAGTTTAGATGAAATGTCAGAAAAAGACTTTTCGTTAGAGAGGGACGGTTTAGAATAATGAGATATTTGTACTTGTGATTGACTAACAAATACTACCGCCAGGCAATAAATGATGGCTAAAAGATAGACACTAAAGATTTTTATTCTCTTTCTCACAAAGCAAATATAGGTGTTTATTTATATTTTCAAAAGTATTAAATTTAAGAAGGCCTGGATTTTAGGTTATCGATAATCTGTTGAGCAAGTTGCAAAGCTTTTACTCCATCATTTACGGTAACAACGGGCTGTTTCTTGTAAAATATGGCTTCTGCAAAGGAACGCAATTCTTCCTTCAAGGCATTATGATGCAAAAAAACAGGCATTTCTGTTTCAGAATGTAAAGATGAACGTGAGATAATCTGGCTCTTTTTCTCTAAAAAATCCAGCGTTATATATGCATCAGATTGAAATAAACGCATTTTTCGCATTTTTTTCATCGATATTCGAGAGGAGGTTACATTGGCAACGGCACCATTTGCAAATTCAATTCTTGCATTAGCAATATCAGGAGTAGGACTTAAAATAGCCACCCCATTAGCTCTGATATCTGTGATTTCGAAGGGGATAAGTTGCAAAATAAGGTCTAAATCATGTATCATCAAATCTAAAACAACAGAAACATCAGTACCCCGGGCATTGAAAGGAGCCAGTCTATGGACTTCGATGAACATTGGATGTAATCCGAGATCTTTGACACTTATCCAGGCAGGATTGAAGCGTTCAATATGTCCAACCTGAACTATGGGGTAAGTTTGTTTATCATTGAACCAGTTTTTTAAGTATAACGCTTCCTCCAGCGTATCCGTTATGGGTTTCTCAATGAACAAATGTTTTTGATGGGATAAAACCTGTTTTGCATAAAAAAAATGAAAAGAGGTTGGGACAGATAAAATAATGGAATCAGAAGCTTCAATTAAGGAAACAGCATTGTTAAAAGAGGTCCATTGGGATAAATCAGACGATGAGTCGCCTATTTGTGCGTCATTGTCGTAATATCCTGCGACGGTGAACCATTCAGGTAATTCATTGAGTTGTTTTAATATTAACTTCCCTAAATGACCTGCACCAATGACTCCAACTGTAATCATAGCGCCGTTTATTCTCTAAAATACATTAAAACAGCCCCCAAGAGGGTGATAAGCACCATTAAAACAGAGGCCATTTTAATGGCTAATCTTATGTATTTTGAAAAATCTCTAATAGCTTGGGCCTGATTCGGATATCGTGGTATAACTTCTTTTTCCAGTTTATCTGGATGAAAAATATCCATTGCATTGAAAGCCACCTTATGTCGAACCAAGATTTGATAGTTATTTAAAACCTTGACACGAAAATAAAATGATAGGAAAAGCATGCTTAAAAAGAGCAGCGTAATGATGATAAATAGGGTAAGGAATAAACTCATTTATTTAAATCTTTTTCTTTTTTCCAACCTGAACTTAATCCGGCAGCAATAAGAAGGTGTAACGAGCCTGCCCGGGCATCAGGATTATAAATAAACTGACTTAGACTAAGAAGGGTATGAAAAAGGATGAGTAAAATAATCAGGCCATTTCGCTGGGCACTTCCCGGAACTTCCCTTAAGGCCCAAAAAGAAATAGCAACAGGGAGAATGGCAGCAGAACCATACATAGCCAACAGCATTTTCGGCGTATTTTCACCGTGTAAAGGCTGTAAGGCCGAAATAAATTTAAGGTATGAAGGGAAAAACCAGCATAAAATAGCTATTCCTCCTTCTAAAACAATGGTGGTGTAAAGTAATATCTTAACAATTTTCATCGGCTCATTTTCTATTTTCGCGAAGGTAATATGCAGACATCCAAATAACGACAGCTTCGGGTAATCTTTTCATAATTGAAAGTAAAAAAGATAAACCCTTTCCTGGAACAACCAGATTTTTGCCATTTTTGATACCTTTAAGAATATCCCTAACTACGGTGTCGGGCGTTACTACCATCCAGTTTTTGAAGGTTCTTGACTTTCCCATTCCCGCACGTTCCATAAATCCTGTGTTTACAACGGGCGTTGGACAAACGGCCATGGTACGAACAGCAAACCCCGCTTCTCTTAATTCAAAATCAATAGATCTGGTAAACTGCAAAACAAAACTTTTTGTTGCACCATAAGTTCCTAAACGAGGGTTTGGCTGGAAGGCTGAAATGGAGGAAATATTTATTATCCAGCCACTATTGCGCTGAATCATTTCTTTCAAAAAGAAACGGGTTAACTGGTAAACAGTCAACATGTTTAACTGAAGCATTTTACATTCGCTCGCCTGATCTGTTTCCCAAACATAGCCGTAGGTGCCAAATC
>JBILDL010000375.1:0-3252 GCA_044352635.1 Saprospiraceae bacterium
AAAAACATAATTGGCATAACGTACTGCATCCATTTCATGGCAGGATTAGCGGAGAAATCCATGTTTTTTGAATTATAGAAAGTAAAGGCAAGCGTTGAAATGGCCCAAAGGATAGTAAATAAACTGATATGACTTCCAAATCCGAAAGGAATAGCGAAAGGTAACTGAATCCATTCATCGTAGGAAGAAAGGTCGTCTGCCCATAAGAATGGGGCCTGTCTAAATTCAATAGCTGCTGGAAAAAAACGATATAGAGCGAACCATATAGGCATTTGTAAAAGCATAGGAAGACAACTACCTAAAGGATTAACTCCAAATTCTCTATACAACTTCATTGATTCCATTTGAACGGTAGAAGCATCATCCTTATGCTTTTCCTTCAATTTATCAATTTGAGGTTTTAGTGCCGTCATTTTACTTTGAGAATAAATCATTCTGTAAGTCAAATAAAATAAAGACAACTTCACTAAAAAGGTTAAGATGAAAATAACAATTCCTTTATTTTCAAAGAACTGAGAAATCCAATTAAATACTGGACGAATTACCCAGCGGTTTATGGTTCCAAAGAAAGACGTTCCAAAAGCTATAATATCCTCCAGATTATTACCCATGGCGTATAGTCTGTCGAATTCATTGGGTCCCACATAAAAATCCATTGAGAATGAGTTATCAGCGTTTTTAAAGGGAATAACAATTTCTGCATCCATTTTTTTCAACGCCTTATCAGAATCATCGAGAAATGTGGTAACCATTTTAGCCCCTTTAAAATTTTCAGACGCTAAAAGACTAACATTAAAAAACTGTTGGGTAAAAGAAACCCATTTGATAGGTGTATTGTCTTTGTTCTCAATATCGGAACTTGTGCAAGAACAATGCTCTGGATTATCAATACCCGGTTTATAGTAAATAGCAGAATAATTTTTCTCATAACTCACTGCTTTTTCCAATTTTCCCAGATAGTTAACCCACCTAAGCTTAATGGAATTAAACCCTTTATCCAGAATATTATCTAAATTTTCTGTTTTAATGGCATAATTAAAAAGATAATTATCCGGATTTAAAGTATAAACCTGTTCAAAATATCCCCCATTATTTGCCACGGCCTTAAAACGTATCGTATTACCTTCCAGTGAACCGTCAAAAATGAGATCCTTTGTATAAATAAATCCGCCTGGAATTGATTTTATCGGAAGAGCATAATAAAATTTATCCCGATCATCAGACATTAAACGCAAGGGTTCTTTAACGTCCTTCCTGTCTGAATTTTGAACAATCTTATGATGATTTTTAATTAAAACCTCTTTAATAGTACCCCCTTTAGTACTAAAGGTAACTTTTAGCAAGTCATTTTCCAAAACAAAATCTGATGCTTTTCCTGATGCTGCATTAGAAAAAGCACCAAATTTATTTTCTCTGTCAACCAATAATTCAGTGCTATCTTTTTGAGATTCTGTTGATTGAATAACTATTTTTTCTCTAATAGCTTCTTTTGTTTTCCTTGCCAGCATGATGGAATCTTCCATTTTCTGCTGCTTAATTAATTCTTCCTGGGAAGGAGAGGTAACCACTTGCCAAAGAACAAATAAACCAAAGATTAAAAGGAGACCCAATTGTGTATTTCTATCCATTACAGCCAATAATTTGTTTAAGACTAAAATAAAGCCGCACAAATGTACAATAATGAGGTTAATTAGGAAATTCATTTGACATGTTTATTTAAGAATCTATAAAGTAGTCGATAATTGATATGTCAAATTCAAATGTTATATTTGCATTGTTATAAAAACAAAAAGAATATGTTTCAAAGTTTAAGTGATAAGTTAGAAGGCGCTTTCAAATTATTGAAGGGTGAAAATCGGTTAACCGAGATTAATATTGCCCAATCCATCAAGGAGATTCGACGAGCATTAGTTGCGGCGGACGTAAATTATAAAATTGCTAAAGAGTTCACTGATAAGGTAAAAGACAAGGCCTTAGGTAGTGAAAATGTACTTAAATCGGTAAGTCCCGGTCAATTATTAGTGAAAATTGTTCAGGACGAGTTAACCTCCTTAATGGGAGGACAAACCGAAGGAATTAATCTTACAGGAAATCCAACAATCATTCTTATTGCCGGACTTCAGGGTTCAGGAAAGACCACTTTTTCTGGAAAACTGGCTTATTTTTTAAAAAGTAAAAAGAAAAAATCTCCCCTGCTTGTCGCCTGTGATGTTTACAGACCTGCAGCCGTGCAGCAGTTAACAGTCCTTGGGCAACAGATTAATGTGCCCGTTTTCTCAGATGCGGACTCAAAAAATCCGGTTGACATTGCATTGAGAGCCATTGAATTTGCTAAAAAGGAGAAACTTGACACTGTTATTGTCGATACAGCGGGTCGATTAGCTATCGACGAAGAGATGATGAAGGAAATTGCCGCTATCAAAAAAGCCATTGGACCACAGGAAACGCTTTTTGTGGTAGATTCAATGACTGGACAGGACGCTGTGAATACAGCTGAAGCCTTTAATCAAACCTTAAATTTTGATGGCGTTGTCCTAACAAAACTTGACGGTGACACCAGAGGTGGAGCTGCACTTTCCATTAAATATCAAGTGGGAAAACCTATTAAATTCTCAAGTAATGGGGAGAAAATGGAGGCACTTGATCAGTTTTACCCAGATAGAATGGCACAGAGGATTCTTGGAATGGGTGATATTGTAAGCTTTGTTGAAAAAGCGCAAGAACAATTTGACGAAAAAGAAGCTAAAAGAATTGAAGCAAGAATTCGAAAAAATCAATTCGATTTTAACGATTTTATGGGCCAAATTCAACAGATTAAAAAAATGGGCGACCTGAAAAGTGTGATGAACATGATTCCGGGAATGGGCAAAATGGCCAAGGATATTGATATAAATGATGGCGCTTTTAAAAAAGTGGAAGCAGTTATTCAATCAATGACTCCCAAGGAAAGGATGAACCCGGACCTCATAAATACAAGCCGAAAAAATAGAATTGCCTTAGGTTGCGGTCAAAGTATCGCAGATATCAATGCATTCATCAAACAATTTGATCAAATGAGAAAGATGATGCAGAAAATATCTAAAAATCCTTCCATGGGAATGCCTAATATGGGACCAGCTGGAAGATCCAGACGTTAATAAAAAAAGGAACCCTTCTTGTTTTTACAAGAAAGGTTCCCTGATATACATCGCAAAATTAAACCATTACTTGATACAAAGATAGTAATACTATTATCAAGATGCAACGGTACTT
>JBILDL010000376.1:0-3249 GCA_044352635.1 Saprospiraceae bacterium
GTTCCTGAAAATTATCAATGCCGCCCTGGATTAATTCTTCTACTTTTTGTTGGGCTATTCCTTTTCCTTCTTTGGGAAATAAGGCAGCCCACATATTGATAGATTCTGTAATCATCGGAAATCCTGCAGTGTTCAATACATTTAAGTTACTTAATCCTTCAATGTCCGCATTTTTGCACAGATTCCATAAGGTTATGGCTATTTTGATTTCTTCTTCTTTCAAATATACAGGCACATATTGCGCGTTCGCTAAAAAAGTAGCGGGATAATGCCCAAATGTTTCTTCGGCAGGGTAAACTGGTGGATAAATGATACCTATTTTTGATGCTATTCTTTTTTGACTAATAAAATCAAGCAAAAACCAAATATTTATTTGACAAAACAAATCGGTGCCAAACCAAAATAAAATGGTGTCCTCCTTTTTCGCCTTAGTAAGATTATCTAGGGGTAAAACAGTCTTTTTCTTATAATCGTTCAAGGAAACTTGCCAAAAATCAGCGCGTATTTTCCAAAATTCCTCTAAAAATAGATCAGCACCCAGAGGTCCATACAGAAGTGCCTCATTCATGACAATCTTTTCTCCCTTTATTAGTGGTGGGAATTTTTCATACAAGCACATACCATTTAGGATATGGTATTCCATGTTATCTTTTCATAGTTTTTTCGTAAAGATTAATCCAATCGGGAGGGCTCATTTTCTGAATCAGTTCTCCTATAAGTTCATAAGGTATTTGTTTTTTTAATCGTACGCAGCTCTTGCCCATATCTAATTTGGACGTTGTATGTTTTGGATATTCTGCCTGAAACCACTGAAGTAATGACGGCTCAGCATATAGGCCAAAATGATAAAAACCAATAAAATTTTTTTGAATGCCAATATTTAAAAAGGGCAATGGTAAATGTGGCGTAGAATGATAACCTGGCGGGTACATTGATTTTGGAACTACGTAGCCAATCATATCATAAATGATGCATTCCTCAAATCCTTCAGGTAAATGTTGAAGTATGGTTTCCCTTAATTTGATAAAGGATTCTCTTTTTTCAATAGGAATTAATGATATATATTCTTCCGGATGATTTGAAACAATTTTCATTTCCCTGAGATTTTTTTTACCGTGAACCGCAGACCTTAATTTTTGTTTAAAGATAAAAATATTAAAATGAAAAAATCATTGCTCCTGCTTTTCGGCGTCTTTTTAATTACTTTTAATAGTTGTGCCCAAAATGTGGGTAAAAAAGAGAAACAAAGAGAAAAATCTCCCACAGGAGTAATGAGAATCAGTGATTATATAAAAGGTAAAAATCTGGACAATTTAAGTGTAGCAACGTTTGCAGGAGGTTGCTTTTGGTGCACTGAAGCTTCATTCGACAGACTTAATGGCGTGGTAGCTGTGATAAGCGGATACACTGGTGGTACGTTGGATTATCCAACGTATGAGGAAGTTTGTGCCGAAAATACCGGTCACGCTGAAGCGGTAAATATTTATTTCGATCCCGCCATTATTTCTTTTGAAAACTTATTAAAAGTTTTTTTTGTGGCTCATGATCCAACTACACTAAACAGACAAGGTCCCGATAGAGGCGAAAGTTATCGCTCTGCTATATTTTATCATGGATTAACACAAAAAGAGGCTGCAGAAAAATACATCAATGAACTTACAGCAACCAAAAGTTTCTTCTCACCTATTGTAACTCAAGTGACAGAGGCTAAAGAATTTTGGGCGGCTGAGGAATATCACCAAAACTATTATCCCCAAAATCCTTATCAACCGTATATTCTAAGTGTGTCTAAACCAAAAGTGGAAAAGGTTGAAAAAACCTTTTCCACTTGGCTCAAAGATAAAAGGAGCAATTAATATTGATCGCCTAATGCAAATACAACAGGGCGTTTCATCCATCCTCCCCTGGTAAAATCAGGGAATGGCTGGGGCGCACTGCCCGCAGCAATGGATTGTTCTGATAATGGCGTGATGGCCATCCAAACTGCTGCATCGTAAACATCAATTGGGGCCGGTTCGTTGACTTTGGCTGCTTCTACAAACGCGTGAAGTAAGAAAAAATCCATGCCTCCATGCCCGGCACCCGTAGCTTGCGCTTCGTATTTTTTCCAAAGGGGATGATCGTATTTAGCTAAATAGGTTTCTGCAGCATCCCATTGGTGTGGTTTGGCACTAACGCCCTCTATATAAAGGGATTTATTAACATCCATCCATATTCCCTTGGTACCTTGTACCCGGAATCCTAACGAATAGGGTCTGGGTAAATTCGTGTCGTGATAAAGAGTGACTGTTTCTCCATTGGCCGTTTTGATAAGGGTAGTAACTACATCGCCTAAGGCAAATTCAACTTTTGCGTTGGGATGATTTTCTCCTCCTTTCGGATGATTTACGACATAATCATGTAATCCCATCGCCTTAGACGATATGGAAGTCAGATAAAGGAAGCGGTTTCCTCTATTTATATTCAGATAATTAGCCACTGGACCAACACCATGCGTTGGATAAAGATCTCCGTTTCGGCTGACAGAATGTTGAGTCCTCCATTTGGCTTCGCTAAAGGCATTTTCTCCAAACTCTACACCGTTATGAGGAGCTGTTGCAGCATTAAATTTTACATTTCTCAGGTCGTGCTGATACCCACCTTCAAGATGGATTAAATCGCCGAACATCCCCTGACGAACCATATTTAAGACGGCCATCACGTCACGCCGGTAACAAACATTTTCAAGGAAAAATAAGTGGCTTCCTGTTTCCTCGTGGACATGAACCATTTCCCAGCATTCCTCTACTGAAAAAGCACCGCATACCTCAACGCCCGTATATTTTCCTGCTTTCATGGCTGCTACGGCCATTTTTGAATGCCATTCCCAGGGAGTTGCAATAATTACAGCATCCAGGGGGGCCTTCTTTAACATATTTAAATAATCATTTTCCCCTTTATCATACACCTCAACAGGTTTTCCTCCTTTCTTCTCAATCAGTGATTTAGACCGTTTTATCATGTCAGGATCAATATCAGCAATAGCCGTTACCACGCAATCCTTTCTATCTAAGGCAAGACTTAAATGCCCCTGACCACGCAAACCCACCCCAATAAAACCAATGCGCAAGGGATTTGCTTCGCTTTTAATGCTATTCCTTATTTTTGACTCCTCCGATACATCTCCCGTTGTAGAAGCTTTTACAACACCTCCTAAAGTTAATGCCGCTCCTGTGGCAGCAGCCCCACGCAAAAATGCGCGGCGATTCC
>JBILDL010000377.1:0-3247 GCA_044352635.1 Saprospiraceae bacterium
GTTTCAATTACCTTCTGTAAATGTGCCCATTTTAGGCGTTGTCGAAAATATGTCCTGGTTCACTCCAATAGAAAATCCTGATAGAAAATATTTTCTCTTCGGTCAGGGTGGGGGCCAAAAACTGGCATCTTATGGAAATACGAACGTTTTAGGTCAGGTTCCTTTGATTCAAGGTATCAGGGAAGGAGGTGACAATGGTTTACCTGCTTACCTAAATCAACAGGCAGATTTAATTCAACCTGTTTTTAACGAAATTGCTAAGGCTACTTTACTAAAAATTAATATTCATTCAAATATCTAATGCCTAATGTCATCCATGTCAAAAGAACTTCTTTATCCGCTTATTGAAAATGCGTTGGAAAGTGTTAGGCCACATCTTAGGGTAGATGGCGGCGATGTCGAATTTGTCGAGCTGACCGATGATTTTATTGTCAAAATAAAATGGTTAGGTGCCTGCGAAAGTTGTTCTATGTCTTTTATTACTATGAGGGCTGGGTTAGAGGATGCAATTAAAGGAAAAATTCCTCAAATTATTGGGGTTGAAGCTGTAAATGGTGTTAAAATTTAGTTTCAAGTTGTATGAACCGTGCCTCGCTGATTAAGCATATTTTTGAAAAAAAATCATATCTCTGTATTGGATTAGATCCTGATCCTTCTCTTTTACCTGGTTCTTTAGGTAAATCTCCAAACGATTTACTGGACTTTAATAAAAGGATGATAGATTGTACAAAGGATTATTGTGTTTCCTATAAACCTAATTTAGCTTTTTATGAAAGTCTGGGTTCTGCCGGATGGAAAATACTGGAGGAAACACTAGCCTATATTCCTTCTTCTCATTTTGTTATCGCCGATGCAAAAAGAGGGGATATCGGCAACACCTCGGGTAAATATGCTTCAGCAATTTTCGATTATTTGAAGGCCGATGCAGTGACCGTAGCTCCATACATGGGTAGTGATTCTATTATCCCTTTTTATGATTATCCCGATAAATGGGTTATTATTTTGGGCCTTACCTCCAATCCAGGTAGTAAAGATTTTCAATTCCTGACGCTCGATTCTGGTGAAAAATTATACCAGAAAGTCATTAGCGAAGCTAAAAGTTGGGGAAATGATTCAAATACGATGTTTGTCGTAGGTGCTACTCACCCAAATGAACTGACCGAGATTCGTAAAATTATACCGGATTATTTTATCCTCATTCCCGGTGTTGGCGCTCAAGGTGGAAATTTAAAGGAGATTTCAGCCTTCGGACTCACAAAAGAAGCTGGACTATTAGTAAATGTTGGAAGATCCATCATTTATGCCTCTAAAGGGATTGATTTTGAGGAGGCCGCTGCGAAAGAAGCTGAAAAGATTCACGACGAAATGAAAACCTATTTATCAATGTATACTTCTTCTTGATGCCTATATTTTGATGGTTGTTAATTTGTTTTTTGTCATATATCTGCTTATAATCTGATTTATTTCTCCATTTTCAGGATATTTTTTGACAAATTCTTCCCATTGACCTAGGGAATCTTGAAATAAATCTTCCTCAATATATTCATAGCCATAAAACTGTCCGTTTTGAACAGCAATAATACATTTCTCACCCTTTGTTCTTCCCTCATCTATAATTAAAAAACTGCCGTCTAAACTCTTTTTCAATTTCAATTTTGCCTGTTCAGCACGCTCATTATAGGTTGATACTTCTTCTTTTGAGCAACAAGCACCAGCACACTGTTTTATTTTATAATGAAAACATGGAATGCCAAACAATGAATCTCCTTCCATTAAATGATCACAAAGGTTAAACTCCTGCCTGTAAGCGTTTAATCTACTCTTTGCAATGGTTATTTTACTGTACTCTGAGAGAATGTCAACTTTTTTATTCTTCTTGAAATCCTTTTTCTGTTTTATATCAAAACATACATATCCCTGATGATTAAGGTAACTAAAAACTACATACTGATATGATTTTGCTCTCTGTGCCTTATTAACCTCAGGCATTATTTTTTTTATTTGATAAGATTCTAAAATAAGTGAGGCTAATTCGGAACCAGTTTCTTCAAAGTCTATATCATAAACTAATCTTTGCAATTTTGATGCTTTTTCCGTGTAATCTGAAAAATGTGAAGCTACTCTTTTTTGAATATTTTTACTTTTTCCTACATAAACTATGTCGCCATTTTCGTTTTTAAAATAATAAATTCCACAGGTATCAGGCAATGATTGTATATCTTGAAGAGATAAATTATTCGGAAGTTTACTTTCCTTGATTCCCATATTTACCAAATCATCAATTACTTCAACAGCATTTACCTCCTTAAAAATTAATTCCATTAATTTTGCTGTAGTCATTGCATCGCCCATGGCTCTGTGCCTGTCGGGATTATGGATATTCAAATGCTGAGAAATAGCGGATAATCCAAAACTCGGAAGAAAAGGAAAAATCTTTCTACTTAATTGAATAGTACATAACTGTTTACGGGTGAAGGTATAACCTAAATCACTAAATGCACTTTTAATAAATGAATAATCAAAACGAACATTGTGCGCCACAAATATAGTATTCTCGGTTACTTCAATTAATTCTTTTGCTATTTCATAAAATTTTGGTGCATCGGCAACCATAGATTGAGTAATGCCCGTTAATTCCGTAATTCCAGATGGAATATAGGTTTCAGGATTAATAAGTGATTCCCAGGTTTTAATTATTTTTTGCCCGTCGTGAACGACCACTGCTATTTCAATTATTTTATTATTTGTTGCGTTACCACCTGTTGTCTCTATATCTATGACCGCAAATTGCATTTCTATTGTTTTTGTTGATTGAAAATTCGTTGAAAAAGCGCTATATTACAGCAATGAATTGCCAAAAGCTAAATCAATTATGAAAAATAACTTTAAAATTGCTACATTAAGTATTCTTTTTACTTTTATTTTTAGTTCAATCATATTTTGTCAGACGAATAACCTTCTTATTGGTGCTGAAAGAACTACAGAATACATACCTCTTTTAAAAGGGAAGAATATAGGCTTGGTTGTTAATCAAACAAGTATGATTGGGTCAATTCATTTGGTAGATTCACTGATTAATCTTGGCTTAAATGTAAAAAAAATATTCGCACCAGAACATGGTTTTAGAGGAAGTGCTGACGCCGGTGAAAAAATTTCAGATAGTAAAGATCCTAAAACAGGTTTGCCAATCATTAGTATTTATGGCTCAAAAAAAGCACCTGACAAAGTAGATTTGGAAGGTATTGAC
>JBILDL010000031.1:0-10852 GCA_044352635.1 Saprospiraceae bacterium
CAGCCATGGACGCTAATTCACTATAACTGACGGTTTCGCCATAAGGAATGAGTTGTAAAGATTCCCAAACGGAAATTTGAAAAGGCGAAGCATTTCCGTAAGAAATCGGTAAATCAAAAACGGTCCTCTTTTTATTAAAATACTGCTTCAGTTGATTAACGGTTTCTAAAGCGACCTCGTCATGAGAAGACATATCGTCTATTTCATTTTTGGTATCAACTAATTTTACCGAAATCAACGTATTTTCATTGGTTATGATACGCAATAAACCAAAGGGAGAATCATAAATTAGGCTATTCAAACGATCTTATTTTTTACTTTCAGGAGAAGAAAGCAGATTAAAAAACTGATCTAATTTAGGCGTAATAATTATCTCTGTTCTTCTATTTGCCTGTCTTCCAGCCGCAGAGTCATTTTCTACCTTTGGAGAAAATTCACCTCTACCACCAGCGGTCATTCTTTTTGGATCTACTTGGTGTTTTTGTTGCAGGTAGCGCACAACGGAGGTAGCTCTGCGAACACTTAAGTCCCAGTTATCGATGGTACAGGAATTAGAAATAGCTAAATTATCGGTATGACCTTCAACTAAAATATCAATATCTTTATGGTCATTAACGACGGAGGCTACCTTTGATAAAACACTTTGAGCTCTGTCGTTGATGTCATGACTACCACTTCTGAAAAGTAGTTTATCAGAAATAGAGACATAAACAACGCCTTTTTTTACTTCAATGGTCAAATCCTGGTCATTTACATCAGATAAAGACCTTTTTAAGGTATTTACCAAAGAAAGACTTAAAGAATCCTTTCTTTGCATCTGACCTGTAAGGTCTTGTATATATTTACTCTGCTCGCTTATGGCCTGTAGCGATTTATTGATACTTTCTGCCCCACTTTTACTAATTACGGAAAGATCAGAAAGTCGGTCCAATAAACTGGCATTTGTACCTTTTAATAAGGCAATCTGGTCTTCTAACAGACGCACCTGGTTTCTTTTATCGGTTAGTTCGCCATCCTTATTTTGCATTTCACGCAGGCGACTTTGTAATTCTGTTTCTTTTATCTGTAGCTGACTTTTCAGTTGACTAAGCTGAAACTGGCAATCTGCCAAATTCTGTTCAGCCGCCTTAACCAATGCCTGTTGTTCACCCTGAAAGGCTAAGTATTTCTTTTTTGTTACACAGGAAGATCCAAAAAGGACAAGGGAAAGAAGAAAAAGATAAGGCCGCATAGAATATATATTGAGAAATGAAAAACAAGTAGAAAATAATTCATACCTTAAAAGTAACGAAAATATATTAAAAAATTGTCTATTTTGGACTGCCAATTTTTGTGGTAATAGCACCTAAACAAAATCTATTTTACTGAAAATGCTCCAAAAACTTATCATTGGGCTAGTAGCTCTGTTTTCTCCATTTCTTGTAAATGCACAGGAAGTAAGTGAGTTTAAACTACAAAAAGTAACCTCTACTATCAAAATCGATGGTCTTCCCGACGACGAAGCCTGGAAAAACATTCCTGAAATTAAGGATTTTTGGCAGTATTTTCCTACCGATACTTTACCAGCACAGCAAGGCATTTCAGTGAAAATAGCGTATGATGACCAACATATATATTTTCTTGCTGTCATGAAAAATAGAAAAATGGACAGAGGTTATATTACGCCTTCTCTAAGACGAGATTACCGCGGGGAAGCAAATGATGGATTTTCAATAATTATCGATCCGTTTCAAGACCAGACCAATGGTTTTCAATTTGGTGTGAATCCTTTTGGTGTACAAAGAGAGGGTTTGGTGTCCAATGGAGGTTCAGAAGGTACTGATTTGAGTTTGAGCTGGGATAATAAATGGTTTGCAGGAGCAAAACAATTTGAAGGTTACTGGGTGGCAGAGGGTGCCATTCCCTTTAGTACGCTAAGATTTAAACCGGGTACCAAATACTGGAATTTTAAATTTTATAGGATAGATAGCGAATCAGCGGAGCGGGTAGTTTTTCCCCGGCTTCCCCGACAATTTCAGATTTTAAATCTGGTAAGTATGTGCAGAGGGGTTTGGGATGAACCTTTGGCTAAAAAAAATACTAATATTGCTATTATTCCATATACCTTAGCCAATTCACAAGTAAATAAAATTAATAATACGCCTGTTTCTAATCAGGTTAATATTGGTGGGGATGCTAAAATTAGCGTAGGTCCCGCTTTAAATTTAGATTTAACTGTAAATCCTGACTTTTCTCAGGTGGAAGTAGATGAACAGGTTACTAATCTGGATAGATTTGAAATATTTTTTCCAGAAAGGAGGCAATTCTTTTTAGAAAATGCCGATTTGTTCGCCTCCTTTGGTCAGGAACGATTAAGGCCTTTTTTTTCAAGAAGAATCGGGATTGCCAGAGATGAGGAAACGGGACAAAATATTCAAAATCCTATTTATTTCGGTGCCAGATTAAGTGGTAAACTGGATAATAACTGGAGGATTGGATTACTCAGCATGCAAACGGCAAGAGATTTGTCCATTAATCAACCCTCTGTAAATTATAGTGTGGCTGCCGTGCAAAGAAAAATATTTAGCAGATCTAACGTGGGTGTTATTTTTGTTAATAAAGAGCCTTTCTACGACGAAAATGTGATAGGGTTTAATAGAAAAAATTTTAATCGTGTGCTTGGGTTTGATTATAATCTTGCCACAGCAGATAATAAATGGGCAGGAAAGGCTTTTTATCATTACTCTTTTGATGAGGAAAATAAAGGTAATTCCGGCGTTTTTGGTGGCGATATTGCCTATAATACTTATCATTGGGAGTTTTCTTTTACTGGCCAGTCGGTCGGTGAAAATTATAATCCGGAAGTAGGTTTTGCAAGGAGAACGAATTATAAAAGGGTAGCTTCCTCCCTTTGGTACAATTTTTATCCTACGGGAGGAATCCTAAATAAACATGGTCCGGGTATTGATTTTGACCAACTTGGAAATGAAAAGTATGGTTTGACGGACTTCGATGTAAATCTTATGTACAGGGTTTTATTTAGAAGTACAGCCAATTTGGAGTTCAGGATGCGAAGGGAGTTTGTTTATTTATTCAGCCCTTTTAACCCAAGTGGTGGAGACGGGCCAAGTTTGGAACAGGGCAATGGATACGCTTACAATTTATTTATTCTCCGCTATACTTCAAATACCAGAAAAAAGATAAATTATAATATTAGCTCCAGATCGGGGCAATATTTTAATGGGAACAGATGGAATTTAGATGGATCTGTTAATTTGAGAATGCAACCGTATGCCTTACTTTCTATGGTTGCCAGTATTAACTTATTGCGCTTTCCCGAACCTTATAAAGATGCCAATTTGTGGCTTATAGGTCCGAGATTGGATATAACATTCACGAAAAATTTGTTTTGGACAACTTTTATTCAGTACAATTCTCAAATTGAGAATGTTAATATAAATTCGCGGATCCAATGGCGTTTTAAACCCGTTTCAGATGTTTTTTTAGTATATACGGATAATTATTATCCGGAATCGTTTGAAAATAAAAACAGAGCTATTGTGCTTAAAATTAATTATTGGCTTAACAATTAATTTAAGCTTTATCAAATTGTTTTATCCACAGGCAAACTTCCTCCCAGGTTAATTTCCATTGATCTTTTTTCATTGAGGGAGCATACAAGACCATTTCAAAACGGTTGAGCAGTTGTCTTAATTGCTGAGTTAACTCCTGGTTTGAAAGGCCTGACTGGTCTAGTTTATCAATAATTTGTTCATTGGAAAAATTTTCTTTTGGAATATCGAACTGGTGAAAAAGAAAAGTTCTTAAGGCAAAACTCAGTTCGATAAAACTATTTTCATAATCACCTTGATCTCCATATATCTTTGCCTGCTGTAGATGGTCTGTGGTCACTTCAGCAGGGGACTTCACCTTTTTCTGTTGTTTGAAATAGGTAAATAAATAGAAAAATGCGATACCCAAGAAAGGGATGGTAAAGGCAGCTATCCATAAAATATTGGTAAAAATGGAAGGTGTTTTGAAGTCTTCCACAGATAATGAAACAAATTGATCCGTATCTGCTTTTAAAGGAATACTATTAGATTGACCAGCTGTTATTTTTATTAAAAAAGGATCTAATAATTTGGTTTCGTATTTACCTGTTAACGGATAAAAATAGGTAAAAGAGGGTTGAAAGGAGAATTCTCCTTCTTTTTGTGGTTGAATAACATAGGTAAATGACTTCTGACTAAATTTTTTACCCTCATTTTCACCTCTTTCCTCTTCTTCAGATTTGGTGTCATATAATTGAAAGGATGGTGGTAAGTTGAGATTTGGGCTTTTTATTCTTTTGGCATCGCCGTCACCTAAAATGGTAATGGTTAAATAAAAAGTTTCGTTCGTTGAGGCCGAAGTTTTGTCTATGACAGACGACGCTGAAAAGTTGCCAATACCGCCATTAAAATTGGCCGGAACAGGTTTTGGTAGATCTTTTACGGTAACATTTAAGACATTACTTTCTACGTTTACGTATTTCACATCGCCGTTAAAAAAAAGGGAACTGGGTCTTTGAGGATCTTCTTCCAAAAGTCCTACTTGTAACACAAGAGGAGAAATACTTTGTTTTCCTGTTTGTTGTGGGAAAAGGGCAACGCTTCTCAGTACTTTTGTATAATACGTTTTACCCTTTATATTGGTGGTTTGCACCATATTATCCATTCTCTGAATATCTGCTGCATAAAAGCCTCCGTAATCACTTTCCTGAAGGATGCTATAATTTTGAATTTCTTTTCTGGTATAGATTTTATAATCAAGTCGAACCTGTTGGCCCAGATAAATAGTATTTTGAGCAAGTTCAGCACGGATAAAAAAATCCTGATCATTATTATTCTCCTGTTTTCCATCGGATGTCACTAAAATGGTCAAGGAATTACTTTTCAATGTTTTTCCTTTCACTTTAATTCTGGCAGGACGAATGGTTAGTTTTCCATTTCTCTTCGGCTGCAAGGTATAGGAGAAGCTCATTTCCCTTTGCATTTGACCATTCTGAATTATCGTACTCAGTCCTCTGTTGGGTCCGGAAAGGATGTAAAAATCGTTTGAAAAGTCTGGTGAAATAAAATCTTCCCCTTCCCCATTTTTTAAGATAAAGGAGACTTCCACTAAATTTCCAGGTCGTACTTTCTCAGCATCGGCAACGGCAAAGAAGGAAGTTTGACCGTATATGAAGCTACTTACAAAAAGGATTAGACTACATAAAAATGGGCGCATTTTACCAATCTTTTTTGACTTGACTATTTGTTTTTCCAGCTTGTCGAAGTTTTGATTGCACTTTTTTTTCTTCTTCATCCATAATATTTAGAAGAGCTTCTGCTTCTTCCTTTGATAATTTTCTTTGTGTATTTTCACCCTGCTCTTGTTGATTTTTATTTGGGTTACTATTTTTTTGATCTTGATTTTGATCTTGCTTTTGCTGATCTTGTTTTTGTTTATTTTCCTGCTGCTGTTGCTGTTGTTCTTTCTGCTGCTGTTTTTTTAAAGCAACGGATAGATTGTGCTGCGTTTCCTGATCTCCCGGTTTAATTCTAAGCGCTTGTTTATAGGCATCAATGCTACCCTTAAAATTTCCTTTTTGGTAGAGTGCATTTCCCAAATTATAGTAAGCATTTGCTTTTTGTCCTGATGGATTTAATTTATCAATAGATTGTTGATAATTATTGGCGGATTCTTCGAATCTTCCTTGATTATACACTGCATTTCCAAGGTTATACCAGGCCTTTGGCGAAGCCTTTTTCTCTAAAGCTTTTCTGTAAGCTTCCTCTGCGGCAACTGTTTCTTTTTGTCTGTATAAACGATCCCCTTCTCTGAGGTCTTTATGGTCATTTTGGGAAAAAAGGGAGGTTGAAAAAATAGCTAAGACCATGGTAATGCTCATTTTTCTATAAGAAAGTAAAAATTCGAAGAGGAGGAAAAAACAGGCAATGGCCAGAAAAAGTTGATAGAACGACCTATATTCTGAATAAACCCTTGTTTCTAAGCCTGTTTTTTCGAAACGATTCAGATCTGAGAGTAAACTATTCAACGTTGAAGATTGATCCATACTTAAAGCATAATAATTTCCCCTGGTAATTCTGGCTATGGTTTGTAAATTTTCTTCCTGTAGTTTAGAAATGACAGGATTACCATTTTCGTCTGTTTTAAATGAATTAAAGCCACTGGAATAATCAGGAATTTTTGCCCCTTCTGGCGTACCAATTCCGATAGTAAAAGCAGAAATTCCTTTTTGAGCAGCTTGTCTGGCTGCGTCCTCTAAACCTGGTTCGTGGTTTTCCCCATCACTCAAAATAATCAATGCTTTGCCATTGGCCTTTTTATAAGAAAAGTAACGGAGAGCGACGGAAATAGCGGAAGAAAAATTGGTACCTTGATTACTTACTATATCAGGAGAAAGCGTTTGAAGAAAAAGCAGAAGTGCTCTGTAATCTGTTGTTAAAGGAGTTTGAAGATAGGCATTGCCAGCAAAAACAATGAGACCGATTCTATTTCCCGTCAAAGATCGGATAAGTTCCTCTGAAAGACGTTTTAAACGGTCGAGCCTACTGGGAGGCATATCAGCCGCCATCATTGATTTTGAAATATCCAGCGCAAGAAAAACATCAAAACCATTGGTTTTTACGACCTCCGATTTGGTACCCATTTGAGGATTAGCCAAAGAGATGAGGACAAAAAATATGCCAAGGGTAAAGAAGACTATCTTGCGTTTGTTCAACTTATTAACCATAAGGTTATCGGTTAATAATAAAGTAGCGTTGCCAATACGCGCCAATTCCTTTTTCTTTTTCCGTAAGACAAGGAAGTGAATGAGACCTAATATGGGCAAAATACAGAGGCCAAATAAAAAAGCAGGATGTTCGAATCTAAACATAAAAAACATTTATGGAGTACTTCGAAACACGGTTATTCTTAGCAATCTTTCCGTTATTAAAAGGAAGAGTGCAAAACCGGCAAACCAAAAATAAAGATCTTTAAATCTTTTAAATCGGGTTACTTCTAACGTAGTTTTCTCTAATTTATCAATTTCAGCGTAAATATTTTCCAGGGAACGCTCGTTGGTTGCCCTATAATATTTTCCACCGGTAAGCGAAGCCATTTCGCGCAATAAAGGTTCATCAATTTCAACTTGAGCCAATCCGAAAATATATTCCCCATCACTTCTTCGGCTAACAGGCGTTAAAGCAGCCCCGGAAGTTCCCACGCCAATAGTATATACTTTAACATTGTACTTAAGGGCAATTTCAGCGGCCGTTATAGGTTTCAAATAACCTGCATTATTGACGCCGTCGGTAAGTAAAATAACCACTTTACTTTTAGCGTCACTGTCTTTAATTCTATTTACTGCCGTGCCCAGACCCATGCCAATAGCTGTTCCGTCTTCTAAAAGGCCACATTGCAAATTGGCTAAATACTCTTTTAAGATATCGTGGTCACTCGTTAGTGGACACGGAGTAAAAGCTTCTCCTGAAAAACTTACAAGTCCCAGGCGGTCATACTTTCTCTTGTCTATAAATTGGGAAGCTACCCGCTTACATACCTCCAGGCGATCAGGTTTAAAATCTTGGGCCAGCATACTACTTGAAAGATCCACTGTTAACATGATATCAATACCTTCCGCATTGACTTTTTCTTCTTGTAGTGCTAATTGTGGTCTTGCCAGTGCCAAAATGAAAAGAAGAAAAGCCAGCAAGCGAAATATAATCAGATAAGGCAGTAGGGTAACCCGCCAGTTTTTTTTAAATTTTAAAAGACTACTACTTTCAGGTAAATTAATAGTGTTTATTTTTTTTGTGTAATACTTCTTTAGGATAAAATAAATAAGCGGAATAAGAGCCCATAAGAGCAGATAGTATGGATTTCTAAATGATAATTCTTTGATTAGTTCAATCATAATAAAAGGGGTAATTATTTATTTTCAGAGGTGATTGAACTTTCCTCTGACAGAAATTGGGTTAAAAATAGTTTCACCTCCTGAAACGCTTCTTCATGGAAAGAATAAGTGGGTTCATATTTTGCAAATTTTACTAAATCTACGGTTTTCATCCAGGCAATCATTTTTTCAGAGAGAAGAGATGATATGGGTAAATGCTGTATTTTTTCCAACACTTCAGCGGTGGGTAAATCCAATAAATTAACCTCAAATTGTTTTTCCAGGAAGGCCCTAAAAATGACACCCAATTCATAATGATAATTGACAAAATCCTTTTGTTCAATGAAATTTTGCTGAGACAACCAGTTCATTTTTTCAAGCGCCTCTTTTACAGGGGAAACTTTTTCAAGCGGAACTTCAGGGGTAGTAATCTTGATTTTTCTTCTTTTTCTAAGCCATAAAACAATTAAAAATAGTATAAAAAGTCCGCACAAAACATAGATTAACGGTAACCAATCTTGCCAGTTTTTATTTTCATTCCAAATATCTCTGATTGGTTTTATTTCCGAGGAGTCTTTTTTCATAGGGAGAGGCAAGACCTTAACTTGAATACTATTCGACGAAATGGAGTCAAAAGATGTTTGGTTACCTGCTACAGGAAATCTAATAGGACCTAAAGTATATTGTCCTGGTTCAAAGGAAGTTAATAGTAATTCTCGAATGAATTGTTGTTCTCCGTTATCAAGTAAAATGGTATCATTGGAGACCGTTTTTAACAGTTCAAAAGGACTGTCACCTATCATTTGTTTAAACGAAGGAAAGGAAATATTTTCTTCCAACCCATAAGTTACACTGATTTTAACAGATAGAGGGTCGCCAATAATTAATGGTTGCTTGTCTGATGATATAGAAATCGTCTTTTGTGCATTCAGCGTAAAAGAGAAAAGGAAACCAATAAAAAAATAAGCTCGTTTGGTATTCATCAAGAGGCTCTTTTTTTGAAAAACTGAAGGAGAGCAAGAACGTAGGAATCTTGAATACTCATATCTATGACGCCCGTTTTACTTTTTTTAAAATGTCGGTAAAAAGCATCTTTATTTTTTTTGAAGGTGAGGTTATAGGAAGCCATAGCGTCCCGGTCATGGGTGTCAATCCACCCTGTTTCACCTGTTTCAGGATCTCTTATTTGCAATAGTCCGACATCGGGGAGTTCAGCTTCACGAGGGTCGGAAACCCTGAATCCGATAATATCATGTTTTTTAGCGGCTATTTTCAAAGCAGTTTCATAATTATCCGCTTGAAAATCACTTAAAATAAAGCAAATAGCCTTTTTCTTGAGAATATTGGTCAGATATTGAAGAGCGAGGGCTATATCAGTACCAGAGGTGTCAGGTGTGAAATCCAATAACTCCCGAATAATTCTAAGGGTATGTTGTTTGCCTTTTTTAGGGGGAATAAATTTTTCAATTTTGTCAGAAAAAAGGATAACCCCTACCTTATCGTTATTTTGGCTGGCAGAAAAGGCAAGCATGGCACAAATTTCCGTAAAAACCTCTGATTTTCGCTGTAATTTACTTCCAAAAGAGGAAGAACCACTAACATCCACTAAAATCATAATGGTCAGTTCCCGTTCTTCTTCAAATATTTTGACGAAGGGCTCATTTGCTCTTGCGGTAACATTCCAATCAATATTTCTAATATCGTCTCCATATTGATAACTGCGAACTTCACTAAAAGACATACCGCGGCCTTTGAAGGCACTATGATATTCACCTGAGAAAATATTTTTGCTCAGAGATTTAATTTTCAATTCGATACGACGAACCTTTTTCAGTAATTCTGCAGTGTCCATAGAAGATATAAATTAGGGAACTTCTATTTTATTAAGAATCTTAGTAATAACATCCTCTTGGGTTACATTTTCCGCTTCTGCTTCGTAGGTTAAGCCAATACGATGCCTTAAAATATCTGGACAAATCTGCCGAATATCTTCCGGGATGACAAAACCACGTCTGTGAAGGAAAGCATTGGCTTTACCAGCTATGGCCAGATTAACGCTGGCGCGCGGAGAAGCACCATATTGAATAAGATTGGACAATTCCCCAAGCCCATAATTTTGAGGAAAACGGGTAGCGAAAACAATATCGAGGATATATCTTTCGATTTTCTCGTCCATATATATTCTTTTGACGGACTGTCTGGCTTTTAAAATATCAGCGGGTTGAACGACGGCACGGATGGTATTTTCCGGGTTTTCCTCAAGCAAACTGCGTCGAATGATTTCTTTTTCTTCCAATAAGGTTGGATAACCAATTTTCACTTTTAGCATAAAACGATCTACCTGAGCTTCTGGCAAAGGATAAGTACCCTCTTGCTCAATAGGGTTTTGAGTAGCTAAAACCAAAAAAGGCTCTTCTAGGAAAAAGGTTTCATTGCCAATGGTCACCTGTTTTTCCTGCATAGCTTCCAGTAAGGCACTTTGAACTTTAGCCGGTGCTCTGTTTATCTCATCAGTAAGGATAAAATTGGCAAAAATGGGTCCCTTTCTAACGGTAAATTCATTCAGGCTGGGATTATATATCATGGTGCCAATGATATCGGCGGGTAGTAAGTCTGGGGTAAATTGGATGCGACTAAATTTTGAATTAATAGCTTTTGATAAAGCTTTAATGGCCATAGTTTTAGCTAATCCAGGTAAACCTTCCAATAAAACATGTCCATTTGTCAAGAGGCCTAAAAGTAAGCGGTCAATCATTTGTTCCTGACCGACAATAACTTTTTGAGTTTCCCTTTTTAAATCTTCTAAAAAAGCGCTATCAATACGGATTTGTGCATTAATCGCTTCAATATCAATATTTTGCATAATAAACACGTTTATTTTTAAAAATAGTTTACAAAAATGCAGATTTTTTCCAAGAGTGCAAACAACTAAAATGGTTGTTTTTTAGAAAG
>JBILDL010000032.1:0-10838 GCA_044352635.1 Saprospiraceae bacterium
CGATTGAACCATCCACATCACCTTTAACGATAAGCTTAAGTTCTTTGAAGTTACCAAGGGCTAGACGACGACCTATTTCATCAAGAGAAATACGTTTTGTTGCCCTGGTAGTTTGCTCTCTGGTAATCTGAGCTCTTTTCGAGGCAATTTGCCTTGCTTCCTGATCGGAATCTACTACTTTGAATCGGTCACCTGCCTGAGGTGCACCAGTTAATCCCAGCACTAATACTGGGGTTGACGGTCCGGCAGACTTAATTCTTTGTCCCCGCTCGTTCAACAGCGCTTTAACTTTTCCGGCAAATTCACCAGCTACAAGAGAGTCTTTATCTCTTAATGTACCATATTGAACCAAAAGCTTGGTTACATAACCTCTACCTTTGTCGAGAGAAGCTTCGATAACTGTACCAACGGCAGACCTGTTAGGGTTAGCTTTAAGTTCAAGCATCTCCGCTTCCAATAATATTTTCTCCAATATTTCAGGGATACCTAGGCCTGTTTTGGCCGAAATATCCTGAGATTGGTATTTTCCACCCCATTCCTCTACCAAAAGATTCATGGAAGCGAGTTCTTGTTTAATTTTTTCTGGTTGAGCACCTACTTTATCTACCTTATTGATGGCGAAGATAATAGGTACGTTGGCAGCCTGGGCATGGGAAATAGCTTCCTTTGTTTGAGGCATTATGCTATCGTCTGCGGCAATAATAATAATGGCAATATCCGTTACCTTAGCACCACGGGCACGCATCGCTGTGAAAGCCTCGTGACCTGGAGTGTCCAGGAAGGTAATTTTTTTATTATCACCGATAATCATTTCGTAAGCACCAATGTGCTGGGTGATACCACCTGCTTCTCCAGATACCACGTTAGCATTTCTAATATAATCTAATAGAGATGTTTTTCCATGATCCACGTGACCCATCACGGTAACGATAGGTGCGCGATGAATTAATAGGGCTGGATCATCTTCTACAACAACTACTTCCTCATCGGCTTGTTCTTCTACAGAAATAAACTCAACTTCTCTGCCAAATTCACCTGCAACAAGTTCGATTATTTCAGCGTCTAAACGTTGGTTAATTGAGACGATAACGCCTAAATTCATACAAACGGTGATGACTTCTGAGATGGGAACATCGAGGAGATTAGACAATTCCTGAGCAGAAATGAATTCAGTTAACTCTAATTTTCCTGTTAGTTCGTCTTGATCAAGTTGTTCTTGTTTCTCTCTGAAACGATCTCGCTTATCCCGCTGAAACTTCTGACGTTTATTCTTTCCACCACCTGAAAGGCGAGCCATAGTGGCTTTGATCTTATCCTCAATTTCTTTCTTAGATACCTCTTTAGGTTCTTCTCTTCCCGTGGCTGGTCTGTTTGCCGGCGGCCTGTTATTAGGACCTGCGCTATTGTTACCTGGTGAGGGACGTCTTTGTTGAGCACCTCCCTGACCTTGATAATTCTGTCCACCTTGTCCACCTGTATTAGGTCTGTTTTGTGGATTATTGTTATTACTATTGTTTTGTTGGTTGTTATTGGTACCTTGACCTTGTCCTTGTCCCTGACCCTGATTAGCGGATGAACCCTGGTTAGCACCCTGACTTTGTCCAGTATTTTGGGTGTTAGGAGTACCTTCTCCAGCTACTTTCTTACGTTTGCGTTTGCGTTTTCTTCTTGCTTCTTCTGACTCAGGGCTGCCTGGAGTTAGTGGTTTAGCGCCTGCAGCGGGAGGTGTGCCACCTGGAACGGCAGGTTTTGCTGCTGAGGGTGGTGGGGTTACTGGCTTACTTCTTCCTCTGTTTCTATCGAAGGAATTGGTATCAATTTTCCCCAAAATCTTTAAACCTCTTAATTCAGGGGTTTCCGCTCTCATCATATTTCCGTCCTCAGTGACAACTGGAGGCGTAACTTTGATGGCTTGCACTTCAGGTTTAGCAGGCGTATTTAGTAAGGAACTAACTACGGTGTTTGATGCAGGCGTTGATTTTTTTTCTTTCTCAATAGAAGGCTTTTGTACCACTTCTGGTACTTCAGCTTGAATTTTTGCTTCGGGTAAGGTAGAAGCTGGTGGATTAACAGGCGGTTCACTAGGTTTTGCAGGCGTTTTTACCGCCGCTGGTACAACGACTTCAGATTTTTCTTTCTCTTTAGTTCTCTGTTGTAAACGGCTGGAAAGATCTATTTTACCGATAACGGTAGGGCGTTGCAACTGAATAGCGCCTTCCGGTCTCCCTGACTTTTCCTCTACAACAGGCGCTACAATCTCTTTTTGAGTTTCTGTTGCAGCAACGTCAAGCTCTTCTTTTCCGGTCTTTCCCGCACCAAAACTGACTGATTTTGCCTGTTGTTTAATATCTCCTGATTTCTGGAACTCTTTTAACAGCTCAGAATACATCTGCTCTGTTATTTTAGCGGTGGGTTTATTTTCCACCTCGTATCCTTTTTTGGCAAGATGCTCAACGAGTGTGGACAAGCCCACGTTTAGTTCCTTTACTATCTGAATAAGTTTCAACGGCATTCGATTTAATACTAATTTGCAGTGCAAAACTACAAAAGAGTTTCGTTAAATTATAATAGGAATTTCATCATTCCTCAAATTCCGCCGCAAGAACAGATAAAACTTCTTCAATTGTTTCAGTTTCCAGGTCTGTGCGGCGAATTAGTTCTTCTTTGCTTAGGGTTAACACGCTTCTTGCAGTGTCACAGCCAATGCCCTTAAGGGCATCAATAACCCATCCTTCTATTTCGTCTGAGAATTCTTCTAAATCAACATCGTCGATTTCAAATTCCTCATTATTTCTAAATACATCAATCTCAAATCCAGTAAGTAAACCCGCTAATTTAATATTTGTTCCCCCTTTTCCAATGGCCAATGAAACCTGTTCTGGTTCTAAAAACACTTTTACGCGCTTTTTTTCTTGATTTACATTGATGGAGGTTACTTTAGCTGGTGTAAGAGCACGCTGGATATATAACTGTAAATTATTTGTATAATTTACAATATCAATATTCTCGTTATTTAGTTCTCTAACAATACCATGTATTCTTGAGCCCTTCATTCCGACGCAAGCACCTACAGGATCAATTCTATCATCAAAAGATTCCACAGCCACTTTCGCACGCTCGCCTGGCATCCTGACGATTTTACGAATAGAAATTAGACCATCTTCTATTTCTGGTACTTCCTGTTCCAATAGTTTCTCTAAAAATAAAGAATCTGTTCTAGAAGCAATAACTGTTGGATTATTGTTCCTCATTTCTACCGATTTGATAACGGCCTTCACTAAATCGCCTTTGCGATAGTAGTCACCTTTTATCATCTCAGTTTTTGGTAAAATAAGTTCATTTCCTGTGGCATCATCAACAATTAAAATTTCTTTTTTTAGTATTTGATGCACTTCAGCGGTAACTATTTCACCTAATCTATCATTGTATTTTTTGAATACTTCTTCTTTCTCAAGATCCATAATTCTTGAAATGAGGGTTTGACGGGCAGCCATAATAGACCTTCTGCCGAAATCCTCAAGTTGCAACTGCTCGTAGCATTCTTCCCCCACCTCGTAATCAGCATCGATAGAAATAGCTTCAGATATAGAAATTTGGCTTTTTTCATCTGCCACTTCTCCATCGGGAACTATTTCTCTAACCCGCCATAATTCTAAATCGCCTTTTTGTGTATTAACAATGACATCGAAATTTTCGTCAGAGCCAAACTTTTTTTTGATTAGAGTACGGAATACATCCTCCAAAACCCTTACCATAGTAGGACGGTCAATATTTTTACCATCCTTAAATTCTGAAAATGTTTCTACAAGGTTCAGCATAATTTTATCCTTTTAAAATGAAACCTTAACGAGTGCGTTTTTGATGGTGTTAAAAGAACACCTTTTCTCAAATGGGGTATTTACTTTTTTCTTCCCCTCTAAAATTTTTTCTTCCCAAGCAATTAAAACACCTTCATCATCAGCTTCTTTCATAATACCAGTAACCTGACTATCATCATCAAGGGTTATAACTAATTTTCTACCCAAATGTTTTTTATATTGCCTGGGCAGACTTAGGGGACGACTAACACCTGGTGATGAAACTTCCAGGGTGTAGGTTTCGCCTAACCATTTGTTTTCGTCTAAAATTCCTTCCAGAAACCGGCTGACCGTTCGACATACGTCAAAGTCAACGCCTGTATCACTGTCTATAAATACTTCGACTTTTTGCCTGACAGAAATGCTGATATCCAATAAAAAGCAATGACTTATTTCAGGTTCCTGAAATTTTTCTGCCAATAAATAGCTTAGTTTTTCCTTGATTTCGTCCATAAATATTAAATTGGATTAAAATAAAAAAGAGGGTTATTTCCCTCTCACTTACTTTTTCCCATTTTTACTCGGCAAAGATAATGAATTATTTTGTTTTTTTAATAAAAATCTTATTTTTTGAAATGATAAGGCTCATATTGATTATAATTAGCCCCGCATCATTTTCTTTTTTTGAACTTACATATAACTATCTTTGTTTTCTAAAATGATATGATTTTAAACGGAAATTGGAAATGAACAAAGACACACTTTTACATAAAGCCTTAAAAGGTGAATTTTTATCTCCTGAAGAAGGTGTTTTTCTTTTTGAGAATGTTCCCACCGCAGAACTAATGGAGGTAGGGAATATGATTCGTTTTAAACTCAATCCTGAAAAGAAAGTAACCTGGATAATAGATAGAAATTCAAACACCACGAACGTGTGTGTGGCTAACTGTAAATTTTGTAATTTCTACAGACGACCGGGTCACGAAGAAGCCTATATTACTTCACTCGAGGAGTATGCAGTTAAAATAGAGGAAACCTTCAGGTTGGGCGGAGAACAATTATTACTCCAAGGTGGACATCATCCTGATTTAGGGTTGAGTTATTATGTTGACCTTTTCAGGGAATTGAAAAAACGGTATCCTCTTCTTAAATTACATGCTTTAGGGCCACCAGAAATTGCGCACATTACTAAATTGGAGGGCTCAACTCACATTGAGGTGTTGAAAGCATTAAAAGAAGCCGGGTTAGATTCTCTGCCGGGTGCAGGAGCGGAAATTCTGGATGATAGGGTCAGAAGGTTGATTTCTAAAGGTAAATGTGGCGCCGATGAATGGTTAGATGTCATGAGGGCAGCGCACAAAATTGATTTGACTACCTCCGCAACGCTCATGTTCGGTCATATTGAAACCAATTTGGAGCGAATGGAACATTTGGCCAAAATACGACAGGTTCAAAGTGAAAAACCCGCACATGCCAAAGGTTTTATTGCTTTTATTCCCTGGCCTTTTCAAGATGAAGATACTATTTTAAAGAAATTAAAACGGGCCAGAAATGCCTGTACCGGCGATGAATACATTCGAATGATTGCTTTAAGTAGAATAATGTTACCAAATGTTCAGCATATTCAGGCCTCCTGGTTAACCGTAGGGAAAACGGTAGCTCAGGTTTGTTTGCATTCTGGTGCCGATGATTTCGGTTCTATAATGATAGAAGAAAATGTTGTTTCCGCCGCAGGTGCCCGTTTTCGCTTTACAGCCAATGGTATTCAGGAAGCCATTATTGAGGCGGGTTTTGAACCTCAATTGAGAAACCAACAGTATGAATACCGTAGGCTACCTGAAAATATGGAACAACAAATTTTGAATAGAGAAGAAATGCTGGTCGATTAAAATACACCAATAAATGACATTCAATGAGGTTTGACAATGCAGAAGAATCTATAGCCTATATTCGGTCTAAAACAGATTTTGACCCTGAATTTGGGCTAATTCTTGGGACGGGTCTTGGGAATCTTTCCGATGAAATAGAAGTGGTACACCAGTTTGATTATGCTGAAATTCCACATTTTTCCATTTCAACAGTCGAAAGTCATAAAAGCAAGCTCATATTTGGTTTTCTGGCGGGTAGAAAAGTAGTGGCTATGGCTGGCAGATTCCATTATTACGAAGGATATTCTGCGGCGGAAGTTACCTTTCCTCTCATTGTATTGAAAAAATTGGGCATTCAGAGATTATTTATAAGCAATGCGGCCGGTTCCGTGAATCCCTCCATTTATGCAGGTGATCTGGTGCTTGTCCGTGATCATATTAATCTTACCCCCGATAATCCACTCCGGGGAATAAATGACGAAAGGCTTGGTCCTCGTTTTCCCGACATGTTACATGCTTATGACCATGAGGGTAATAAAAAAGTGCTGGAATTGGCTTCTACATTAGGAATTAAACTTCATGAGGGCGTTTATCTGGGTTTACAAGGTCCAAATATGGAAACACCTGCTGAATATAAATTTGCCCATATTATTGGGGCCGATGTTCTGGGAATGTCCACCGTGTCTGAGGTTATCATGGCAAAATATTTATCTTTACCTCTTTTCGTATTTTCCATTGCGACAAACAGATGCTATCCTTTAGATGAAATAGGAGTTTCAACCGTAGAGGAGGTAATAAAAATGGCTCAGAAATCAGGAGTTACCTTATCAAAACTCATCAAGGAAATTCTCCTGACACTATAATATATTACTATGTTGGCAAAAAGAATTATCCCTTGCTTAGATATTAAGGATGGCAGAACAGTTAAGGGCGTCAATTTTGTAGATTTGAAAGATGCCGGTGATCCGGTTGAACTTGGAAAACGATATTGTGATGAAGGGGCCGATGAGCTTGTTTTCCTGGATATTACCGCAACGCACGAGAAACGGAAAACATTAGCCGCTCTGGCTAAGAATATTGCACAACATCTGAATATTCCTTTTACTATCGGTGGTGGAATATCTTCTGTGAACGATGCCTCCTATTTACTTGAAGCAGGAGCGGATAAAATTTCCATAAATTCTGCCGCAGTCAAAAACCCGGATCTCATTAATCAATTGGCAGACACTTTTGGAAATCAATTTGTTGTCGTTGCCATCGATGCCAAACAAATAAACGGAGAGTGGTTCGTTTTTCTAAATGGTGGCCGTCTGCCTACTGATATCCCTCTCCTTAAATGGGCAAAAGAAGCCGAAAATCGAGGGGCAGGTGAGATATTGTTCACCTCAATGGATCATGATGGTACTAAAAATGGATTTGCCTGTCAAGCCTTAGCTGAAATGTCCGATTTGGTTGGTATTCCCATTATTGCCTCTGGCGGTGCAGGAAATATCGATCATTTTTCAGAGGTTTTTACCGTTGGTAAAGCTGATGCGGGTCTGGCTGCTTCTATTTTTCATTTCAATGAAGTCAACATTCCGGAACTTAAGCAAGCGCTTAAAAGTAGTGGAATTTCTGTAAGATATTAATAACTCATAATGCAAACTAAGTCTCACGCAATACCCGATTTTTCAAAAAATGAGCTTGTCCCAGCTATTATTCAAGACGTAAACACTGGGGTAGTACTCATGTTGGGGTATGTTAATGAGGAAGCTTTCAAGGTAACGCTAAATACCTCAAAAGTAACTTTCTTCAGTCGGTCTAAAAATAGACTGTGGATGAAAGGGGAGTCCTCAGGCAATATTTTACATCTAAAAAGTTGGCATCTTGATTGTGACGCTGACACGCTGCTTTTTTTTGTAGAGCCAACAGGGCCAGTTTGTCACACGGGTGAAGATACCTGTTTTTCTTTGCCAAATAAGAAGGCAGATTTTTTAAAAACCTTAGAAAGTATTATTAATAATAGAAAATCAGAGGGGCAGTCAAGTTCCTACACTGCCTCTCTTTTTGCAAAAGGCATAAATAAAATCGCTCAAAAAGTAGGGGAAGAAGCCGTCGAATTAGTCATCGAAGCCAAAGATGATAATTTAGATCTGTTTTTAAATGAAGCAGCTGATTTGATGTATCATTATCTCATTTTGCTGTCAGCTAAAAATACTTCCCTGAACAATGTCATAGAGATATTGGAGGAGCGGCATAAAGTTCAAATCAATCATAAATAAGACTATAACTATGACTTTACAAGACATTACAGCTCAATTTGAAGCTCAGTCAGGTAATTTCCCTTCTATTGGGAAAAGTATTAAATTTCAGTTTAATGAAGGCGCCGTTTTTATCGATCTAAATGGCGCATCTCCGCAAATTAGTAATGCTGATAGTGACGCCGATTGTACAATTGTTACCAGCATTGAAACAATGGAGCAACTTCGTAGCGGTTCTTTAAATCCTATGATGGCTATTATGAGCGGTAAAATTAAAGTAAAAGGAGATATGAGCGTGGCAATGAAATTGCAGTCTATGTTGGGTGCTTAACCCCAAAATTGTCATTGAAACGTTCTTTCAGATTGGGATGAAATCAATATCCCAATCTGATTTTATAGTTATCCTTTCCTTCGTTTCCGGGTGATTAAAATGTAATTCTGAAGCGTGAAGACCTACTCCCTCCCTCTTCCAGAGCTTTCCTCCATAGAGTACATCTCCCGCAATCGGGAAACCTATCGAAGCTAGTTGTGCTCTGATCTGATGGTATTTGCCCGTCATTAACTCGATATTTAATAACGTTCGATGTCCAATTAAGCCTATCTTCCTGAAATTCAGCTTTACTTCCTGGTTTTTCTGGCTCTTTTGGCTTGATATAATCGCTTTTTTTTGAAAAAAATCCTTATGAAGGTAATCTTTAAGGCTCCCCGAGGGATTGGGAATCTCTCCGTCCACCAAGGCTACATAGTATTTCCGAACGGTCTTTTTTTCAAACTGGGCATTCATTATTTTTAAAACAGAGGGCTTTTTAGCAAAAAGGATAATCCCACTGGTTGGACGGTCTAAGCGATGTACAATACCTACAAATGGTTTTTTAACAGTTAATAAAAGGTGAGAATACACTAGGTCCTCTAAAGTAATGATTTGAGGTGAAATTTTTTCTACAGCTATTCCAGCCGGTTTGTCCACAATAAGTAGAAACTTGTCTTCAAAAAGAATGCGTTGTTTAAACTGTTCGGGGGACATTTCCGTAGTTTTTTATATTGACTTACAAAGGTCAAATTTAAAAAAAACACATATTGATTTTCCATTTTTCGACCATGATTAGGTGGGTTACAAAACTAAATTAATTTGTTTACAAATTTGCATAAACCCATTTTACTGATAACGGATCTGGAGGCCTTTTGGATATGACCTGGGACTTGTAAATAAGGAACAGGCATCAACGAAATTACCAACAACTATCCAAAGTAAAAGATTTGACCATGCACCTGGTAAACATGGCAAGAATTAAGGTCGTACTGCATAGTCTAATTTGCCCTCGAAATATGGTGGGTGTTTTCGTAATTAAAAGGATTTTAAGTCCAATAAAAGATAAATATTATAAGTAGTTCAAATGAATTGACAAAAATGGTACATATTAAAAAATGTATCATAAAACGCCTATATTGAAATAAAATTGATAATTATTTCAACTTAAAGTTGGCATCACGATGATTTACAGAATAATATTATGTTGCGCCTTTATTAATGGGTCTACCTTATTAGAGGCCCAAAATGAAGAACTTCTAAACAAAGATTATACCTATCAAACTTTAAGTCCATATTTAAAAAAACTGGTGGATACTTTTTTATTAGATGAAATGCCCATTGGGAAAAATTTGTCCGACGTATTGAGCAATCAAACGAGTATTCGCAGCAAAACCAGATTAGCTCAATCCCTCCTGTTTAGAAATGAGATTGGCGACCTGGAAAAGGCTACCTATATTTTGAACTGGATATTAAGCCATCAACATAAAGATGAAACGAAACGAATTTTTGGTAGCTGGAAAACAAATGTGTCCAACGACAGATTAGATGAAAATTGGAGGGAATTTATTGGTTGCGACTTAATTATAATCCTGGAAAATTACAGAAAATTACTCTCTCCAGAACTTATTAATTCCATTGAAAATAGCCTGTATCTGGCTGCAAAAGGTGCTTATGCCCGGAATGTTGGAGCGGAATACACCAATATTTCAATCATGAGCTCCTTCTTGTTAGATTATGTTGGATCACTAAAAAAGGATTCTCTTTTAAGTTTAGCAGGATTAAAAAAAGCAGAGGAAATATTTAATTTATATCATTCAAATAAATCATTTAGCGAGTTTAATTCTCCAACTTATTATGGTGTTTCTATGATTGGACTTGCTCTGTGGCGCAAATATGCAGTTCATGATGGTATTAAAAAAATGGGTATGAATCTGGAAAATAGGTTATGGAATGAAACCGTAACTTTTTATCATCCCAATTTAAAAAACATGGCTGGGCCCTATTTTAGAGCTTATGGAATGGACATGCAGCAATATTTCTCTATTATTGGTTTATGGATATCTGTAGCTCTTGAAGATGAAACAAAAGCACCCATGCCTCCTGTAAAAGGCCCTAAATATGGTGAAATGAGCAATATTTCAAGTATTTTACACCTTGGCTTATCTATTCCAAAAACCGTATTAGACCAATTTAAAAATCCAAATACGAAAATATTCCTCCAGAAAGCGATCCCGAATAAATATAAAGGTGATCCATTAAAAATGGTAACCATGCAAATGGACGAAAATTGGATGATGGGCGGACTTTGGGGAAACCTTAGAAAATGGGAACAAATAAAATCTGGTACCATACATTGGTTAAACAAAAACAATGAAATCAATTGGTTGATGATTTTAGGCGACGGAAAAACAAACGTTAAAATAGCGGATAAAAAAATGGATATTTATCCGTCACAGGAAAAAATCCAGTCTATGGAATTATTTATTTACGCAACTGATCAAAATCCAGAAACGTTCAAAAGTAAAAACTGGTTACTACCAACCATCCAATTAAAACTTAAAACACAATTAAAGAAATTTACGGCAGTAAAAATCGATGATTTAATTGCTTTGGAAAAAATAGG
>JBILDL010000378.1:0-3221 GCA_044352635.1 Saprospiraceae bacterium
CACCCCGTTCCATGTGTAAAGTAAACCATGCCGGGCATTCCTACTGGGTAAAACACAGTCAAACATGTCTATACCTAATGCAATACCTTCCAGCAGATTCACTGGCGTGCCCACACCCATTAAATATCTGGGTTTTTCAACAGGTAAGATTTCACAGACGCGGGCGGTAGTTTCATACATTTTTTCCGCCGGTTCGCCCACGGAAAGACCGCCTATAGCATTTCCCGCCCGGTCCAGATCTCTGATGGTTTCCGCAGACTCTTTTCTTAAGTCGGCATAAGTGGATCCTTGGACAATGGGGAATAAGGTTTGTTGATAGCCATATAAGCCCTCTGTTTGGTCAAAGCGGGTGCAACACCTTTTTAGCCATCTATGGGTTAAATCCATCGATTTTTTAGCATAATCGTAATCACATGGATAAGGTGGGCATTCGTCAAATGCCATGATAATATCTGCCCCAATAATTCGCTGAATGTCCATCACTTTTTCAGGTGTAAACACGTGGGTACTGCCATCTATATGGGATTGGAAAATGACACCTTCTTCCTTTATTTTTCGTTGAGAAGCTAAAGAATATACCTGATATCCACCACTATCGGTCAATAATGGGGCGTCCCAATGCATGAATTTATGCAATCCACCTGCCGCAGATAATATATCTGTTCCTGGTCTTAAATATAAGTGATAGGTATTTCCAAGTATAATTTTTGCTGCAATGGGATCTATTAATTCATGCTGATGAATGGCTTTCACACTGCCTAATGTCCCTACGGGCATAAAAATAGGCGTGGGAATATTTCCGTGTGCTGTCGATATCTGGCCCGTTCTGGCAGATGTTTGGTCATCTTTTTTTAAAATGGTAAATTCAAACAAGGGTCGTATAATTATCTGGTTATATTTGATACCTATGGCTATCAAATTTTAATAAAACGCCAATTAAAAGGGTGAATCCTAATAACGATGAGCCTCCCTTACTCAATAATGGAAGGGGAATGCCTATGATTGGCATGATGCCCATGGTCATGCCAATATTTACAAAAAAATGGACAAAAATAATCCCTACCACACTGTAGGCATAGATTCTTGAAAAATTTGAGCGTTGACGTTCAGCAAGGATGACAATCCGATACATTAGAAGCATGAAAATCAAGATGGTAGCGGCACTACCAATAAATCCGTGCTCTTCCCCGATGGTACAGAAAATGAAATCTGTCGCCTGTTCAGGAACGTAATTTAATCGCGTAATTTCTCCATTTAAAAATCCTTTTCCCTCAACTCCTCCGGAACTAATGGCTAATTTAGATTGTAAAACATTGTATAAAGCGCCCCTTGGGTCACATTTTGATGGTTGTAACCAAACATTGATTCTTTCTTGCTGGTGAGGACGAAGTATATTGTTAAAGCCATAATTGGCTGTAAACGCAATGCTTACGCCAATAGCTAAAACAATAACTACGAAGGATATAGTTTTAAAATTATTTTTTAAACCATAAGCTATAGCCAAAGCAATAGCAGCTAGTCCGTTAGCAATTAATGTGATGGTATAAAATTCTTCGCGCACCAGAATATAAGAACCAATAGCCCAGAATAAAACGCCTACTCGCCAGTTTATAGCATTTCCAATGCCTCCTGCCAGAAAATAAATAGCACAAACCAATAAGCCTATACTGATAATAACTGGCGGAACAACTAAGCCCAATATGACTAAGGTAACCAGATAAATTCCTGTTAAATAATAATTTACTGACAATCCTTCCCGATAAAGGACAAAAGTAAAGGAAAGAAAAACTAAGGCTGAACCCGCGTCGGGCTGCATTAAAACCAATAAAATAGGCATGAAAAAGATGGCAAAGGCAATAATTTGGGTTCTTAGATCTTTTAAATTCAGGTTAAAGGTTCCCAAAAAGGAGGAAACAGCCAGCGCCGTGCCAAATTTGGCCAATTCAGAGGGTTGTATCGAAAATCCCCCGAAGGAATACCACGAAGTTGCGCCCTTAATTTCTGTGCCAAATATTAGTACACCAACGAGGAGTAACAGGGTAAAGGCATATATGAAATAGGCAAAAGTTTGCCACGATTTCCAGTCAATAAGGAAAATAACCAAAAATAAAATCATGGCTATGCCCACCCATATCATTTGTTTGCCAGCACTGCTGTTTAATAAACCCACTCTTTCAATTTCCCGCTGACTAACAGAAAAAACCATGAGAACACCCAACGCAATAAGGGCTAAATAAAGCGAAAATATGACTAAATCGAAACTTCGCTGATCTCCTCGGCTTCTTAACATCTTTTTAATGACATTGGGTGATTAAAATTTTGTAGCTAATACCATATCCAGCGTAAGTTTATTGTCTATTATTTCCATGGCGCCCGGATATGTTTTCCTGAAGAAATATTTCGTCAACACAGCTTCTTTTTTATCAAAAAAGGCACCTACTCTTAAATGGTAATAGGGCCTGTTGTGTATAACTTGCAGAGGAATATCCGGATAGCTTTGTTGAAATTTAATTTTAGTATTTTCTAAAGCAAGCCGATCGGTGGTCGCTATTATCTGAATTCTCCACCCATTTATATAGTCAGATTGCTTATTTGAAAGGGCATAACTTTTTATCAGGGCAGAAACCTCTTCGCTCTCTATGATTACCTGACCTTGTAAACTAAAACTGCCCAGGGTCGAATAAAGAAGGACGAACAAAAATATATATCTTAATTTCATGTCCAGTTTTTTGCAAATTTACGAAATGTTTTATTAACAGGGTTGACTTAAAAGTAGCTCAGCTAAATAAGGTGGCTTCCGTCTCTCCAAACGACCATTTGAATGTTTTTCTATGATGTTCCGTTAAACCATTCTCGTGGATAGCCTTTCTGTGATGTAAGGTAGGATACCCCATGTTTTTTTTCCAGTCATATAATGGAAAAGTGGCATGAAGTGAAGTCATATACTCGTCTCTATAGGTTTTTGCCAGAATAGATGCCGCAGCAATGGCCGCATATTTTCCATCGCCTCCTACGTGACAGGAATGTGGGATATTAGGATAATTTTTGAATCTGTTACCATCAATATGTAGGTGAGTGGGTAAATACTTCAATTGATTAATGGCACGGTGCATTGCTAAAAATGAGGCGTTTAATATGTTAATCTGATCAATTTCTTCGGCTGAAACTATACCAACCGCCCAGGAAACAGCCTCCCGCTCGATAAAGGAACGGCAATTTTC
>JBILDL010000033.1:0-10776 GCA_044352635.1 Saprospiraceae bacterium
TTTTTTCTTTCTTCATTTGGATAGGTCGCTACATTATATTCTGCCTCTTGTAAAAGTTTTCTTGCCAAGGGAATGTTCTTTTTTTGTATATTCATTTCAATACCCCTGATTAATATGGCAGACTTGAATCCATAGGATTGAAACATATCACTTAGGTAGTCCGCCTTCTTAAAGTAAAAATCAGCTTTTATTTCATTTTTTACATCCAGATAGTATTTGTTTAAATTGTGTAGGGATTTGATTAAATTTAATGTATCCTTAATATTTTCAAATATTACTTCAGCCTTTAGGGCGTTTTCTATGGCTTTTGCTTTGTCTTTGTTATCATAAAATAAAGAGGCATTTAGATAGGTTAATCCTATATTTTCTTTATTCCCCACTTTTAAGAAGTAATCCTGTGCTATCTTATTCAGGTTTATGGCACTTTCATAATCTCCCGCCTTTGATTTTAATGAGGCAATATTCAAATTGGTCTGAGCAACACCAAAAGCGTCCTTTCTTTTTTGTGCAATTTTTAAAGATTGTTGGTATGCAGTTAAAGATTTATCAAGTTTACCCAATATTTCATAGTTGACACCCAGATTATTGAGGCATTTCTCTGAAAAATCTATGTTTTTCTTTGCATAGGCTTGTTTTAAGGCGTTTTGGAAGTATTTTGCAGAAACTATATTTTGATCTTGATAATAAAAGATAAGTCCAAGGGCATAATTTGCTTTTGCAATGGAACTATCGACACTATTTTGCAGGGCATCTTCCAATAGTATATCGGCTAACCGCCTTGCCTTATCCAAATCAGAGGGTATAAAGCGAATGATTTCCTGAAACGCAGGAGGTTTCTGCCCTATTGTTGTATTAGGCAGAAGGAAACAAAGCAGGATAAAAATCTTTTTTAACATGAAACATGATTTAAATAATTGGTCTCAATATCACATCAGAGTGTTCCCGCATGTTCTCTATATATAACAGCCAGGAGTAATTGACCCACCGCACGCAAGGTATTACGATCTATTTTATCCAGGGTATCTTCAGGTGTGTGCCAGTGGGCTACGAAACCTGTCTGTGTGTCGATAGGCCTGTTTATAATGTCAATCGTTGGTATTTGAGCCAATGTATTTAAAAAATAATGGTCATCGGTGATAGCCCCAACCCGGTCATTGACAAAATAGTTTCCATAGCCCATAGCCTGGCCCAGTGTCCATACTTTTTCGACTACATTTCCTGCAAATTGCACCGATATTTCCTCTTTTGCAAATCTTGCTCCCGAGGCACCAACCATATCCAGGAGGATACCATAATCAGGTTTGGCATTAGCCGAATAAATTAAATTTCTTGAAAAATATTGACTGCCGAGACACCAGCTTTCTGATGCCCCTCCATTGCTATCTCCATAATCTTCTAAGTCAAAAAACACCAGATCAACGCCAAAATCAACGGGGTTAAGTTGTAATTGTCTTGCAATTTCCAACAGTACTCCAACACCGCTGGCCCCGTCATCAGCGCCTAAAACAGGTCTGTTTTTATCCCCGACGGTAATAGGTGAATCGGTAAATGGTCTTGAATCCCAATGAGCACATAACAATATTCTTCTTTGAGCTGCAGGGTTAAATTTACCAATGATATTATTACCGTTCAATATTTTACCATCAAATGATTTAGCAGTAAATTTTTGCTCAATGACATCAGCCCCGAAGGATTTAAGGGAAGAGGAAAGATAGTTCTGGCAGGCAATATGTGCCGGTGTATTGGGAATCCTGGGTCCAAAGGCAACTTGTTGAGCAACATATTTAAAGGCGGAATCTCTCTCAAATCGAGGTACTTTAATGGCTATTTCCTTTTCCTCTACCTTGTTTTTGGCATCAGACTGGCAACTTTGAAGGGCCGAAAAAAAGAACAACCCAAGGATGAAAAGAATTCTAATATTCATAAGAATGAATTAAAAATGAATAAAAAATTTTCTAATTAAGACGAAAAATGTGTCCAACCCTGAGCCGTAATGGCATGTCTGTTTCCACCTTTCGTATGCAACGTTACGCCGTCTTCTGCCGGGACTATTTCCCCGATAATATAAATATCAGTTAAAAACTTTATTTTATCAATATCTCCAGGCTTCACGGTAAATAATAGCTCATAATCTTCCCCACCACTCAAAGCGCAGGTAATGGGGTCAAGTCCAAATTGAATGGCTTGCATTTCAGTATCAATTAATAAGGGTACCCCTTCTTCTTCAATAAAGGCACCTACATTTGATTGCTTGCATAAGTGAAAAACCTCTGAAGCAAGACCGTCAGAGATATCCATCATAGAGGTAGGAACAATATTGTTTTTGTCAAATAAATCAATAATATCAACCCTTGCTTCCGGTTTTAACTGTCTGCCTATGAGGTAATTATTTTCACCAAAATCTGGTTGAATTTCCGGGTTATCCAAGAATAATCTTTTTTCTCTTTCCAGTAATTGTAACCCTAAATAGGCCGCCCCTAAGTCTCCGGAAACACAGATCAAATCACCAACTTTCGCCCCATTTCTGTAAACCAGTTTTTCCTGAACGCCCTGGCCCACTGCAGTAATACTTAATACCAATCCTCTGGGTGAAGAGGTGGTATCGCCTCCAGCCAGATCTACACCATACCTTTCACAAGCTTTTTTAATTCCCCAGTATAACTCTTCAACGGCTTCTACAGAAAACCTATTAGAAATACCAATGCTGACGAAAATCTGTTTTGGTATCGCATTCATTGCGTAAATATCAGATAAATTCACAACAACTGCCTTGTAACCAAGATGTTTAAGAGGATGATACATTAAATCGAAATGTATGCCTTCTATAAGCATATCAGTACTTATCACTGTTTTAAATCCTTCATTGTCAATAACAGCTGCATCATCGCCGATACCTTTAAGGGTAGATTTATTTACAATAGAAAAAGGTTTAACTACTTTATCAATGAGACCAAATTCTCCAATAGTATGTATCTCCGTTCTCGTTGTTTCTTTATTATCTGAGGTGTTCATTCCTTTAGTTTTTGTTTTTATCGATAAATAAATCTGACTTGTAATACATCCATAAATTTGGAATGGATGGACCCAGACAGGTGCTTTTTTCAAACGAAGGTAATTTTAAGCCACATGCCTGTACTAAATCATAAGAAAGAGATTTCATCTGACATTGATTGTCTTCTAAATACAATAATTTTCCTGATGTTGTTTCAGTCAGGCATTCATAATCTGCAAAGGCAGCCGCATGGTTTACTGTATTTTGTAAAAAAGAAAGCACGTGAACTTTGATGTTTTTATCAGCCAGAATTTCTGCCGACGTGCATATATCTTGTTGAGGATGCGGACAGGTATTAGCACCGTCACTAATAACAATCAATGACTTGCGTGAATTTGTATGCGTAGAAAATAAATCGGGTGAAAGAGCCAGCATTTTAGCTAATGGCGTACTTCCTTCTGGTAAAATACTGGAAATGGTGTTTTGAATATCTTTTATTGAGGTTGTTCCTACTTTTTTCCAGGCAGTTTGAGGTGTATGGCAGTCGCCTCCAATACTACCAATACCAACCTGCTTGTCGTTCACTAAAATACCTAAAATCCGGTTGGTGAGCCATTGTGCTGTCCTAAATCGGTCTAAACCGCTGCAAGTTACTTTTTCAGTTATCATTGACCCTGAAATATCTATTAGAAAAACCACTTCGTCGTTCGGCTGAATAGTTAATTTATTTAGTAGCGCGGCTTCCCAGTCAGCTGATATTTGATCTACATTTAATACTGGTTTTTTAATAATTGGAGCCGAAAAATCTAAACATAAGGTGTCATTTAACAGACTAAAGTTTTGTTGCGCATATATATTAGACGGATCAGCAAATAATGATTTTTGAAAATAAGAGGCGGACCTGAACAAACTGACAGGGAAGATATGCCCATGTAATTTCTTTTCATTGGATTTATCAATATTCATCCCCTGATTGGCAAAAATCGAAAAGCCGATGGCATTGTGTATGATACTCACCACCGTTTTCTCTCCCATTGATTCAAAGGTTTTCTGCGCAGTTTTAAGGGATATCTGTGCCTCATCAAAACGGGTATTGTAGATCTGAATCATTCCTTTGAAAAAACTGATTAATGCTTTTTTCTCTTGTATGTCAGATTCATTTCCTTTGATTAATTCGGTGGATTGTCGCAATAGCTCTTCCGCTTCTTTTAATCTGTTTAATTTCCCCTGTGTCAGAGAATACGACAAACAAAATGAAAAATTGGTGGGAATATTAGCGTAAGCCGAATGAAAATATTGATTAGCCAGGGGAATGTTGCCTTCTTTAAAATGATTGACTCCTGTAAAATAGTCTTGAAAAGCTTTCGTTGGATTACCTTTTATGGGCGAAACAGGCGGATTTATCCATCCAGTCAACATGATTAAAAGCAATATTCGGAAACCAATAAACATCAGGTAAAAAATGTAATTAAGGAACAAAGCGTAAGGCAATAAATTGGGCGATAATACCAATAATAAAACCGCCATACACCTGCATGGGTTGGTGCGCTTTTAAATATAATCGACTGCTGCCAACGAGACCAGCAATGAGCACAAATATTAAAAAAATCAACGGAAGGGGTATCAAATAAATGGCTTCATTCAGTCCTTGAAATAATAGTTCGGCTTCTTTGTGTTGAAAAAGAAAAACCAGAATAAATCCTAAAATACCGCCAATACCCACGGTATGCGCACTGATTTTATCAAAAATATTGATGAAAAAAGCAAGGAATAAACCAATAGATGCGCCTAAAATAGCTCTGCTAAAGGAAGGCGGTATGTCGGGATTGTCTAATAAATTTCTAAACATCCAAAGGTAGAAGATACCCGTTATTATATAAGGTGCAATTCTGTCTTCTTTTTCAGGCAGTTCAATAGATTTTGCCAGGCCTATAAAGGTTAGCATTAAAACAGCAAAAGCTGGGATAAAAAAAGTAGTTAAAAATATTCTTATAAATAGAATAATCGCTCCGGGATCTGACCATTTCGTGAATCCAAAGTCAAAAGGATTAATAAAAAGCAACAATATATAAATATAAGTGATGGCTAATAAAGGATGGGTTATCCACGATATAAAGCTTGCGGAAGTACGAAGCATGTTTTTTTTAAGCTAAATATAAGGTTTGTAGTGGAATAAATACAACCTTATACTAAATTCATTACATCTTTAGAATAAATGTACCTTATATTAGCGTTATAATTGAATTAATTGAACAACTAAATGTATAACATGAGAACGACCCTTCGGCTAGCTAATGGTTTCGTCCAAAAAGGGATGATGGCCACTTTGTTCTTTCTTTTCTTTGCCGTTTTTACTCATGCACAAAGAGTAGCTTGTGTTGATATGAGTAAAATACTGGAAAATTTAGGTGACTATAAAGCCGCTCAACTTGAATTAGATGAAATGAGCGCCCGTTGGAAACAAGAAATTGCCCAGGAATACGACAAAATTAAGGCGATTTATAACAGGTATCAGTCGGAACAAGTTTTATTAAGTGATGAACAAAGAAAATCGAGAGAGGACGAGATTATGACGAGAGAAAAAGAAGTGAGAGATTTACAAAATTCGAGGTTTGGTCCTGATGGCCAACTGTTTAAACGAAGACAAGAACTCGTACGTCCAATTCAGGACAGGGTATATGCCGTCATTGAAACTTATGCAACCGAGAGAGGGTTCGATTTCATTTTTGATAAAGCGAGTGCGTCCGGAATTATCTTTTCAACGCCAGCTTTTGACAAAACAGAGGATATTAGACGTATTTTAGGGAAATAACGGGTTTTTTGCAGAAAATAGTCACTTTTTTCTTACATTCGCGCCACAACATTTTAAAAAGCGCATTAAATTAAATACTTTATGAGAAACATCATTTTATTAGCCGCAGTAGTCCTTATGGGTGTTATAGGCGGAAATACTTTAAGTGCTCAAAAATTTGGATATTTAAATTCTCAGGCAATTCTTGCAGAGTTACCCGAAGTTAAACAGTCTGAAGCTGAACTTGAAGCTTTGCAAAAACAATTGCAGAAAAAGGGTCAAACCATGTTGGAAACACTGCAAGCTGATTATCAGGTTATGCAAAAGAAAGTGGATAGCGGCGAATTGTCTCCTAAAATGCAAGAGGAAGAAGGAAAAAAATTACAGGTTCGCGAGGAAGAATTAAATAAATTTCAACAGGAGATGATGAATACCCTGCAGGAAAAAAGAAATACACTCCTTAAACCTATATATGACAAGTTGACCGCAGCTTTAAAGGTCGTAGCTCAGGAAAATGGTTACGCTTATATTTTTGATCAGTCTATTCTTTTGTTTTCTGATCCTGCAGGTGATGTCAGTGCGCTCGTTAAAGCTAAATTAACAGCAGCTAATTAATAAATTTTAATACTTTTTATGGCTTCGTGCCGTCCTATAGGTATTTTTGATTCTGGCGTTGGGGGCTTAACAGTCGCCAACGCCATTTCTTTGTTGTTGCCTAATGAAACTATTTTCTATATCGGTGATACCGCTCGTATTCCTTATGGAAATAAATCAAAGGATGATATTGAAAAATTCAGTTTGGAAATGACTAAATTCCTGCTGGATAAAGATTGTAAAGCTATTGTTATTGCCTGTAATACAGCTTCGGCGTATGCTTTGGAAGCTGTGAGAAATACTTATCCTTCCATTCCTGTCATTGCCATGGAACCTGCCGTAAAACCTGCCATAGAGCATTCTAAAACAAGGGCTATTGGGGTATTAGCTACGCTGGGTACTTTGAAAAGTGATAGGTACAGTCATCTTAAAGATAAATTCGGACAAGGTATTCAAATTTTGGAGAATCCTTGCCTGGGACTGGTTGATAACATTGAAGCAGGAAAATGGAATGACCCAGAAACTATTTTATTGTTGGAAACCATTCTTAAACCTATGGTGGACGCTCAGGTAGATCACATTGTTTTGGGCTGTACCCATTATCCTATCGTTATTCCCCTCATTGCCAATATTATGGGCAATTCCGTGCAACTTGTAAATCCGGCGCCAGCTATCGCTAAACAGGTTTACAGGCAATTGGCCGAACGCAATTTGTTGTGTGTCGATACCGATGTAAAAGAAAATAGCCCAAAACATACTGTTTGGGCTACTGGTTCTGTGCTAAGTTTTAACTATCTTCTGAAAGAATTATTACCAAACAGTGAACTGATTCGTTGGTAATTATCTTAAGTACTACACTTTATTTATGAGAGATTTCTTAGAAAGGAATAGTTGTAATTCCTGATTGATTACCAATTCATTGTTCTGAAGGGTATTCCACTTCTTTAAATCTTCTACTTTCACTTTAAATAAATTGGCAATGCTTTCTAAAGTTTCATCTTTGCTAATGACATAAGTTGTTTGAAATAAATCTTTTTGATTTTCAATTTCCTCTGACATTATTTTGCGTAGTTGGCCTATTCCCTCTGCTGGCAAAATAATCAAATGCCCAAGTTCAGAACGAGGTATTTGGTGTTGCTTAAAGGAAGGGTTCAATTTTGAAATCGCTCCAACAGATAATTGTGTAGCTTTCGCTATCTGGTCAAATGACATCTGCTGGTGTACTCTCACTGAACGAAATCCCTCCTTAGCCATCACAGGAGACTTTGGAATAAGATTGTGCTGAGCGTAAAATTTAGAAACGTAAGCTGCTGCAACAAAAGCAGGTACATATACCTGAGTTTCTCTCGGTAAATATTTACTTAATTTACTGTACTCTTTAGATCCCGCTAATTTAACAGCAGAAAGTACTTTTGACGGACCACTGTTATAAGCAATTAGCACTAATCCCCAATCTCCAAATTGATCATACAAAGCTGACAACATTTTTACAGCAGCCAGGGTAGATTTATAAACATCCATACGCTCATCCAATAAAGGATTTACAGTAAGCCCATAATTGCGGGCAGTGTGCGGCATTAATTGCCATAAACCGGCTGCACCAGCGCCAGATGAAACTCCGGCATTCATGCCTGATTCTATAACAGGGAGGTAACGTAATATTTCAGGTAAACCTTCTTTTTGTAATTGTGCATCAAAAATAGCATGGTATAGTGCTGATCTTCCAAGCATAGCCTCGGTCTCGTTTCTTCCCAGGATAGTGTAATTCTGAATTCTACTTAGTAAGTCATCATTTACCTCAAACTGCATAGGCAATTTTAATGAGGCTAATCTGTCACTAACCATTTTATGGGTAGTTGACGACCACGGCTCGGAAATGTCCGCGGATTTAAGTGGGTTGGTTAACGCAACAACGAATAGCATCATAATGCTGGTTATTGCATTTTTTGTTTTGTTTTTCATAGGACTAAATCGGACAAAACAACGATAAATAAAAAATTTTACCTGCTGTCTCGCCACTTGGAGCCTAAACTCCTTTTGTGTGTTCATGGAATATGTTGCAAATTTAAGCCCTTTACACGAACAATTCCAGTGTTTTTTGAGATTGATGATAACGTTAACAATTCAGAAACCCTTTAAAATAAATGCTTTTGAAGGTAAATCGGTCTGTAACTCCCTATTTCATTGACCTTACAGATTATAAAAAGTATTAATTTCAGAAAAATTAAATTTGTTTTTTTGCGGCAAAACAAATTTTTTAAGAAAAAATTAACGTTTTTATTAACAAAAAAGGGATATTTTTTTGTCGTTGGAACGAATGTAGCTGTTCGTTACATATATATGAAAAAGACAAACAATGGATACTTTTTCATTCTCTTCAGAAAATTTGCGCGATATTCAATCATTGATTTTACATTTCGATAGGGTTAAGGTTCAATTGCTGAAAAACAAGCAACCAAATTTAATTCCCTTTCATGATACTTATTTCCTAATTACAACATCGGTATTTGGTAAATTAGGCACAGGGTTTTTTGAAAATGATAACAATATGACCTCTTTTGTTCTATCCTTTGCTAAGTTCTATTTTGATGCCTTAGACCAATATTTCAAAGGAGAATCTGTTTCTTCTGCCTGGCAATTTATGTTTAATCAATGTGAAAAAAATCACCTGCCTCGTTTTGTTTATCTTTTATTAGGAGTTCACGCACACATTAATCAGGATCTTTCCTTGTGCGTTAGAACATTAGATTTTGGTGTAGCTTTTAAAAATGATTATCTCGCCATAAATCACATCATAAAGGGAAAACTGGCAGAGGCAATAGCTCAATTAAATGAAAAATCTATTGTTTTGAAACGCATTTTACAAAATGGATTGTTTCTATATCAAATGCCTATGCACCAAATCATTGTCTTATGCAGAAATCTGGCTTGGGTTAAAAGCCAGGAGGTGGCTACTTCCGAGTTAGCTTATGCTTAAATGATTCAATAATTGTGGGTAAAAAAAACCGAATGCTTCTTTGGGCATGGTATGGCCCATCCCTTCCACAATGATTAATTTTGCGGTTTTATTCAAAGAAGCTAACTTATATGCATGGTTTACAGGAACAATGGGATCAGCACTGCCATGTATAACCAAAAAGGGTATATTAATTTTGGTGATTTCTTGAATTCTTGAACCTGAGGCAATGATAGCACAAAATTGTTGATACCTTGCTTTGGGATTCTGTCCTTTTCGGATGTCAATGCCCTCGGTCACTATTTTTCTAAGTTCTTCCTCATTATATCGAAATTTAGTTCCATTTAAATATCGATACATTTTCATGTAAAATTTGACGGTAATTTGAGGATGAAGGATAGGGTGATTTATATGGAAATGTCTAAATAGAAAAGGTAAAAGAGGGAAATAAAATTTTTCCTGCCATTTTTTTGTTACGCTTACATCATACATAAAGGCCGATGACATGATAGAACATATCGATAAAATTCTCTCGGAAAATGATATGGCCAGTCGCTGCGCAATCATTCCTCCCATGGAAACGCCAATAAGATGAACTTTTGGAAGATTTAAATAATCAAGCAGAAAAATGGAATCTTGTGCCATATCTTCTAAGGTATAAGGGCTTTTTCTATGCCATGTATCATTCAACCAGGTAGATTTTCCTATATCCCGGTTGTCAAACCGAATGCAATAAAAGTCATTATCCAATAACGGTTGAATGAATTCTTCAGTGAATGCAAGACATTGGGTGTCTAATCCCATAATTAATAAAATGGGTGGATTCGTTTCGTTTCCAAAAGTTTCGTAATACAGGTCTATTTTATTAGGAAGCGAGGCTATTCCAAATCTTGTAGGGTTCATTTAGTGGTTAATTTTGTACCTTAGTTGTTGCAATTCCTATAAATATGCGCATTTTATTTCTTTTTTCAGCCTTTTTTATTCAAAATCTGATATTAGGTCAAGTTTTGCCTTTCGTTGAATTGACGGAAGATAAAAATGAGGTGGTGCTGGACATCCGCTACGCAACATCGGATAATTTTACAGGTGCCAGGCTTTACGATTGTGGGCGTTGTTTCCTTCACCCAACTGTAGCTAAAGCTTTGCAACGTGCAGCGGATGATTTTAAAAAACAAGGATATAAAATCATTCTGTTTGATTGCTACCGGCCACTTTCCATACAACGAAAGTTATGGGCAAAAGTACCCGATGCCAGGTATGTTACCCCGCCAAATAAGGGTTCTATGCATAATAGAGGTGCTGCAATTGATATCTCTATTCAGGAAATTAAGTCAAAAAAGGAGCTGGACATGGGAACGCCCTATGATTTTTTTGGTAAAGAAGCTTACATGGATTACCAGGAACTATCGGTGGTAGCCTCTAAAAACAGGAAAATATTGCATA
>JBILDL010000379.1:0-3195 GCA_044352635.1 Saprospiraceae bacterium
AAGATTACCTCCGGTGAAGACCTAATAAGCTTAAACCAGCTTATTAGGGATAAGTATATCATTCTTGAGAACGGTAAAAAGAATAAATATCTTTTCAGATTCAATTAAGCATCAAGGCTTTAAGATAAGGTTGATAAAGTCTGCGGTAGCTTTATCAACCTCCTTTTTATCCTTCAGATGTTTAATAAACGCACTTCCTATAATGGCCCCATTAGCATATTTACTAGCCGTCAGATAACTTTCTCTATCACTTATACCAAAACCAATTAATTGAGGTGTCTTTAACTGTAGAGATTTTATTCTTTCAAAATAACTTATCTGTTGGTTTGAAATACCTGTTTTCATACCCGTAATGGAAGAATCAGATACCACATAGATAAATCCTGTTGAAAGAGCATCAACTTTATGAATCCTTGACTCCTCTGTTTGAGGCGTAATGAGAAAACTAATTGAAATATTCCTTTGCGTTAATTTATCTTTATAAAACTGTTCATATTCCATAAGGGGAAGATCAGGAATAATTAAGCCATCAATACCCGTTTTAACACAATCATCTAAAAATTTATCTACCCCATATTGTAACATCTGATTAAAGTAACCCATTAAAATAAGAGGAACCTGTGTTTTAGTTCTTATGTCAGTAAGCTGATTAAAAAGGACTTGTAGCGTCATACCATTATCAATGGCAGCCATTCCACTCTCCTGAATCACAGGGCCATCAGCTAAGGGATCACTATATGGAATGCCGATTTCAATAATATTTGTCCCTGATTCTGCCAGGGAACAAATAATAGTTTCAGTATCGTCTAATTTAGGATAACCAGCTGTAAAATAAACGGTTAATAAATTTTCACGTTTATTTTCAAACAATTTTGTTAATCTGTTCAACACTTTTTTCGATTTTAATATTTATCCAGATATTCCATGTAAGTATTCAAATCTTTATCGCCTCTACCGGAAAGATTAATAACGATTACGTCGGAAGATTTAAACGAAATATCCTCTAATGCATGAATAGCATGGGCTGTTTCCAATGCGGGAATGATGCCTTCAATTCTTGACAATTCAAAGGCAGCCTTCAGCGCATTTTCATCTGTAACACTCACTGCCTCTGCCCTACCTGTTGTAATTAGATGCGCGTGGAGGGGCCCAATACCTGGGTAATCCAAACCTGCTGAAATGGAATGAGGCTCAACAATTTGACCATCGCTCGTTTGCATCAATAAGGTACGGCTACCGTGGATAATTCCTTCCGTTCCCAGAATACTAGTTGCCGCAGATTTTCCAGAATAAACCCCCTCGCCTGCTGCTTCAACGGCAATAAGTCTGACATCCAGGTCATTTAAATAATGATAATAGGCACCTGCGGCATTGCTGCCACCACCTACACAGGCAATAATCAAATCGGGATTCTCTCTTCCGGTAGCTTCGAGAAGCTGGCTTTTCATTTCTTCTGAAATAACCGATTGGAATCGTGCCACTAAATCAGGGTAAGGATGAGGACCGACTACAGAACCAATAATATAATGTGTATCAACAGGATTATTAATCCAGTCTCTGATGGCTTCATTGGTAGCATCCTTAAGGGTCTGACTACCTGAGGTGGCAGAAATTACTGTGGCACCCAGCATTTTCATGCGGGCAACATTCGGAGCCTGCCTTTTAATATCGACGGCACCCATATAAATAATACACTCGAGTCCCATTCTGGCACAAACGGTAGCAGTGGCAACACCATGTTGACCTGCCCCGGTTTCTGCTATGATTCTTTTTTTATTTAACTTCTTAGCCAGTAAAATCTGTCCAATCGTATTATTAATTTTATGCGCTCCAGTATGGCAAAGATCTTCCCTTTTCAGGTAAATAGTGGCATTATGTTTCGCCGACAGATTTTCAGCTAAATACAAAGGGGTTGGTCTTCCCACATAGTCCTTTAACAGGTAATAAAACTCACGTTGAAAATCATCGGCATAAATCATGCTCAGATAATTTTCTTGTAATTCCTTTACGTTAGGGTAAAGCATTTCGGGAATATAGGCGCCTCCAAAAGAGCCATAATAACCATTTTCACTCAATTGTATCATATTAAAAATTTTGAGTTTAACCTAAATTCATTTAAACTATTAAAAAAAACTTGTAAAAGAGAAATATTTTTCATGCCAGGAGACATCTCAAATTTACTATTTACATCGAAACCAGCCAATTTGGGATGATCTAAACGCTTAAGTTCTTCGACATCGAGAGGACCAATGCCACCACTCAATAAAAAAGGCGTTGAAAAGACATATTCCTCCAATTTTGACCAGGGAAATTTCAAACCACTTCCCCCTTTATTCTCTGTCTTAGTATCGAACAAAAAATAAGAAATTAAGATGTTAAAATCTGACAAAGTTTTAAAATCAAAAGATTCCGACACGCCAAAAGCCTTAATTATTTTAGTGTGCCCAAGATTATTCTCATTTAACAAAGTAATTAGGGATTTTAAATAGTTAGTATCTTCATTTCCGTGAAGTTGTAGAAACTGCAAATCAAAATCAACACACCTAGCAATGATTTCAGAGGGTTCCTCATTCACAAAAACGCCTACCTTTTTCACATTCCCCAAAAGACCATTACCCTTTGACTTAAACCAGGTAGATAGTGGGAGAATATCGACAAAACGAGGTGATTTCTTATAAAAAATCAGCCCCATCATATCAGGTTCCAACTTTATAAGGTCCACAATATTATGGGGATCTGTAAGGCCACAAACTTTAATTAGATAATCGTTAGTTTTCATTATTTACCTTAAATCGTTGCCATTTGTCAGAAAAATCATGCATAAAAGTAGCTGCGGCCAGAGGGGTGTCATCCTGAGCCATAAAATATTCGCCAATTAAAAAGCCATTAAACCCTGCCTTTTTTAAACCGACCAAAGTATCAGGATTATTTATACCTGACTCCGCAATTTTAATTGCTTCTTCAGGCATCAAGGGTAATAAGTCGAAGCTATGTTGAACAGAGACCTCAAAAGTTTTAAGATTCCGATTATTTACCCCCACTAAATGAATGGCAGGGTTCCATTTATCCAGTTGTTCCTTTTCATGAACCTCTAACAAAACCTCCAGACCTAAATCTGCTGCGATATTGGAAAAATTTTTAATTTCAGAAGATGTCAAACATTCTGCAATGAGTAAAATGGCATCGGCACCAATG
>JBILDL010000380.1:0-3190 GCA_044352635.1 Saprospiraceae bacterium
ATTTTAATAAGATTATTAAAAACGGTATCTATTTTACACCCAATAGGCGAGGTTACGGAGAGACTTACTGAATAAATACCTTCTTTGGTGTAAGTATAGGTAGGATTTAATTTAGTACTTTTTCCACCATCCCCAAATTCCCAGTTGACCTTGTAGCTTTCATCGATAGGTTTTGACAGATTGTCAAAAACCATATTGACAGGAGCGCAACCTATTGCCTGTGAGGGTTTAACAACTAAAAGGGATGGAGCGGGAAAATAACGTACTTTTTTTGTCACCGTTTCTGTACATTGATTTAAATCTTTTACTGTCAGGGAAACAGAAAATTCACCAGCTAAGTTATACTGGTGACCTGTTAATTTGCCAGTTCCTTTTTGACCGTCACCAAAAACCCAGTTATAACTGCTTATTCCTCCACTTCCGCTCACTGACAAATCAGTGAAATTAACGGGTTGGGCATAACAAGTATCATAGTTATAGGTGAAATCTGCTGTTAAATCGGGAAAAATAAGGACCTCAATATCTGCGGAATCTGCGCAACCCGTGCCTGGATTCAATAAAAGTTTACCATTATACTTTCCAATACCTGGAAACTTTAAGGTGGGTTCCCAATCGGTTGATGTTATCTTGGTGTTTCCAATAGGGAATTCCCACTTTTGACTTTTAATGGAGGCACGTTGATAGCTGTTATTTACAAATTTCACATCGGTTATGCCGCAGGAAATGACTTTATATTCCTGATCTGTAACGGCAATGGCTTCGCCCAATTTAGCGAAAACCAATGGATCACAATCAGCAACGTTAAATTGAAAATCCCGGTTTGATTTACTTATTAAAATACCGTTTCTATATTCAGCTATGCAAACACCAACTACAAATTGTCCTTTTGCGGTAGGTTTTCCCGTAATCAACCCTGTTTTTGAATCTATGCTAACGATTGGATCCCCGGCCATAGGTGTTGATGACGTTATATTTCCACCTCTAAAGGTAACCAGTGAATAGGGAGGAGGACAAGCAGGCGTAGGATAAGCGCCATCACAAGTTCTGTAGATCACATTATTCGTAGAGGGACCACCACCATTAAAAGGGGCACAAAAAGAATAAACTAAGGAATCCCCATCGGCATCTTTAGCACTATGATCGTATTTTAATTCATTATTAACACAAATAACCGTAGGAGGGAAGGTTTTAAATTCAGGACTGTTATTGCATATAGCTTGTGCTTCCGGAGTTATTTCTATGCCATAAGTGGATCCAACTTGATCTGGATTAATGATATTGGTGATGGTATTATTTCGACAACATCTTTGATAAGACACATGATAAGATAAATTTCCAGGTGGAAGACGAATGCCGTAATTACTAAGCTTAAATTCATAAATACCCTCTTCAACACAGATATTAGGGGGTATTAAACAAGGATAATCAGGACGTTCTACATTCCTTTTTGACGTTAATCTTACCTGAACTCTTGAAAAAACGGAATTTTGCCGCAATCTTCCGCAATCTGCATCCCCATTACAACGATAAATCCCTATTTCTGCAATATCGTCTAACTGCGCACAATCTGTACAATTACAATCTCTATACACTTTAAGAGTGAAAGAATAATCTCCATTTCCAAGGCATTTGTAGGTTAAATTACCACCAATAAGGTGCTTTGCCTGCAAGTTAACGCCCAAAAAACAAGAGATGCTGAGGAGGAGAATGTATGGAATAATGCGTAGATAGTTCATAATCTTATCTCATTAGTAGAACGGTTCCTGAAAAATACTGTTTTTCTCCCTTATTATCTGTATAACTGATCATATAAATGTAAGTATCTGCGGGTGCACCCTTACTAGCGTTTGTCAGACTGCCATCCCAACCTACCCTTGGATCGGTGGAAATAAAAACAGGATTTCCCCATCTTGAAAATAACTGCATTTTATAATCCTGTAAAATATCCAAATCACCTAAGGCGATAAATTCATCGTTAATACCGTCAAAATTGGGGGAAAATGCATTGGGAATATAAATTCTTACTTGTGGTTTAACATATATTTCCTTTAAAAGTATGGCTGAACACCCTGTTAGAATATCGGTGACTTCTAAGCTAATGGGAACAAAACCTGTGTCGGGAAGCGCGTATGAAAAATTGAGCGTGGAATCTATTCTTTTATCTCCATTTTTCCATAAATGCCTAAGCTGATTGCCAGAATTACTCGTAAAAGTAACCAGTTGTTTTAGTGAAAGATCCTCCTTGGGAGAATATGAGAAAGAGGCTGTTGGGGCAACTCGCATATTCAGTTCATTGGTCAGATCTATTTTTTTGGTACAGACACCATTTCCAGTGGTTAGGGTTATACTAACTTTATAAAGACCCTCCTTAGTATAGGTATGGGTTGCAGGTAAGTTGTTGGAAGTTTTTCCGTCACCAAAATCCCATTTTACAGTAAGTTCTTCCTTTGATATGTCAGGGTTCGTCGAAAATTTGATAGGGGTACCCAGACATGCATCAGAAGGAGTTACATCAATGTTTGCGAAACCTGGAATTGGATAATAGGGCACCTTAACGATGGTGGAATCCCGGCAGTTTCCCTCACCTACCACCAAAAGCTGGATAGTATAACTTCCAGATCTTGTGCCGATGGGAAAGGTGTCTGTACCAATCACCCAACCTTTCAAACCATTTGAGGTTGCACTGAATCTCTCCCAATCCCAACGGATGAAGGTTGGCTTAACCAAACCCTTGTAGGTAATGTTAAGGGGAAGTGCAACACAAGAATCGCCTTTGACCTGAATTTCGGCTTTAACTTTTTGAGGAATAACTACCTTGAAAGACAATGAATCTTTACAGGTTCCCGTCGGATTAAGGACTAACTTACCATTATAGGTGCCCGGTGTTAAAAAATCAATGGTAGCATTGCGTTGATTAGACGTAAATACCTGGGTTGGGGTAGCGCCGGTAAACGTCCAGTTATAAGAAGTAATGGCGGAGGTGTCCTGACTGTCATTTTTGAAGGTCACTTTAGTCTCACCACAATTTTGAAAGATATTTTCACTGGTTCCGATGACATTTGTGAGGGGTAAATTAACTTTTACTTTAGCATCGCAATTTCCTACATTTATTTGAAAATCTCTTCTTAGGGTATGGTACAAAATGCCATTCCGATAGCGTTTTACCTCAATCCCCAGCACAAACTGCCCT
>JBILDL010000381.1:0-3167 GCA_044352635.1 Saprospiraceae bacterium
TGATGGCGTCGCTAATATCAATCCTGATGATATAGAATCAATAAATGTTCTGAAAGGTGCCGCCGCTTCTGTTCTCTATGGCAGCCGTGCAGCAAATGGAGTTATTCTTATCACAACAAAAAAGGGAAGTGCTGGGGCTATTTCTGTCGATGTGAATTCAGGGGCTCAGTTTGATGCTCCCCTAACTTTACCCAATCTTCAAAATGAATATGGTCAAGGTAATGGAGGGGTATTTGGCGCCAGATCCAGTGCCAGCTGGGGCCCTAAAATGAATAACCAGCCATTGACCGACTGGACCGGGAAAACGCAGAATATGGTGCCTCAGCCCAATAATGTCTCTGACTTTTTCCAAATTGGAACCTCTTTTAATAACTCAGTGGGCATTAATGGGGGGTCTGAAAAAGTACAATCTTATTTTTCTTTTACAAATAATCAGGTGTCGGGCATCGTTCCTGGCAATACCCTCAATAGAAATACCCTTAACCTACGTATCTCTGCCAACTTAAGTAAAAAGTTTTCAACCGATGCAAAAGTGACTTATGTGAATCAAATGCTGAATAATAAATTGCGATCGGGAGAAGAGAGTTCTGAAGTTATGAACCTTTATAAAACACCAAGAAGTATTCGTAATGAAGATATGCAAAATTATCAGTCTGAAGCTGGTGTACCCACTTATTGGACTTCTTCATCCGTTTATATGAATCCTTATTGGACCATAAACAGAACTTCCGCCGACGAGGAAAGAACGCGAACCACCAGCCTTGTCTCTGCAACCTACCGTATAAATAACGATATGAAGATTTTGGCCAGAGTGAGTCTGGACCAATATACCGATAGGGGAGAGAATACTTTTTATGATAATACTTTGCTTTTTGCTTGGTTGGGTGGAACTTTTCAAAAATATTTCCGCCAGGTCAAGGAGAGAAATAGTGAACTTTTACTTATCGGAAACAAAAAATTAAATAGCAAAGTAAAACTTTCTTATACCTTCGGTATTGCCGATGTAGCCAGACAATCAGATTTTACACAGACAAGTGCCAACGGACTGCTAGTACCTAATAAGTTTGATCTTGGATTTGCGCGAAACTTAGCGGTAGGCACTGGGTTTGTAGAAAGAGATCTGCAGTCCGTTTTTGGCTCCGTTCAGGTGAGCTTAAATGACTACCTATATTTCGATGTTACTGCCAGAAATGATTGGTCTTCCACTTTGCCAGCGCCTCATTCTTATTTTTATCCATCTCTGGGATTGACTGCTGTTCTCTCTGATATCGTTGAGTTACCGAACTTTATCAACTTTGCAAAACTCAGAGGTTCCTATACCAGGGTAGGAAATGATGCAGCTCCTTATTTGTTGACGCAAACCTATAGCTTTAGTCAAGGTGGTACTGGTGGCTTTATTAACAGAGACGGAACCCAGGCTATTGGTGACCTTCAACCTGAATTGACCACTTCTCTCGAATTTGGTTTTGACGGACGCTTTTTTGATAACCGTTTGGGTTTAGATGTAACTTTTTATAAAACGAATTCTGTAAATCAGTTATTAAGCCTTCCTTTAGCCCCAGCATCTGGTTTTTCTAATCAATATATTAATGCAGGGAATATTGAAAATGAAGGCGTCGAACTCACTTTGACAGGTTCACCCATCAAAAAAAATGATTTTACCTGGGATGTCACGCTCAATTATGCCAGAAATGTCAATTCAATCGTTTCGTTACATCCCGATATTAAACAAACCTTACTTTCGAGTGGTTACGGAAGAACGGCGGGTGTTTTAGTTAAAGAGGGAGGTGCCTATGGCGATTTATATACCGAGGGATGGGCCAGAACCCCCAGCGGACAATTTATAATGGATGGCGCAGGAAAACCCGTTGTTTCTTCATCACAAGAATTTTTGGGCAATTTTAATCCTAAATTTACGCTCGGTCTAAATAATGCCTTCTCTTTTGGTAAAATAAGCCTTAATGTATTAGTGGATGCCAGAATCGGTGGCGTAATGACCTCAGGTTCTGATGCAAGTCTTGCATTTGACGGCAGTTCAGCTTACACAACTGCTTACAGAGAAGGAGGTTGGGTTATACCTGGCGTGACATTAAGTAACAATGAGTATATCCCAAATACTACACCTGTCAATGCAGAAACTTTTTGGACAACGGTTTCTAACGGACGGTATTCATGGGGGCAGGTTTTTACCTACGATGCAACAAATGTTCGTATTCGGGAAGTTGCCGTTGGGTATGATTTTAACATAAACAGCCAATATGTTAAAAGAGCAAAATTGTCCATCGTAGCCAGAAATCTTTTTTTTCTTGCTAAAGGAAACGCCATTGTGGATATCCCTGGGATTCCTACACGTAAAATGTGGTTTGACCCTGACGTAAATCTGGGAGCAGGTAACTATCAGGGAGTTGAATATGGTACCTTACCCTCAGCAAGAAGTATTGGTTTGAATCTTAGTGTTTCTTTCTAAATCAAATGTTCATGAATACATTTATCAATAATTATCGCCTGGCTGTTCTTAGTTTGCTGACTGCCATCCTAGTGTCGGTGAGCTCGTGTACGCAGGATTTTGAAGAGCTTAATACGGACAAAACAAAACTTACCGTACTAACTTCTACAGAATATCCTTATCTTTTTTCGAAGGCTCAGTCTGCTTCCTCCTACGCCTTTTGGCGCTATCAAGTGGCTCAAAATCTATTTTCCGATTTATATTCTCAATATTTTGCTACCACAGCTACTTATTTTCCTTCCGATCGATATACCATCCGATTTGATTGGTTGCAATGGCATTGGATTCCAATATACACCGAGGTCGTTCCACAGTTGAAAACCCTGTTGAAAGAAACCGATGCGAATTCTGCTGAAAATGCATTGGCTAAAATAATGTGGGTGTATTCCTTTCACCGACTAACCGATTATTACGGTCCCGTTCCTTATTTTAAGGCGGGTGAACCTGCCCGCAGTGTAGCTTACGATGGACAGAAAGAAATCTATTATGATATGTTTACCAAATTGGACGAAGCGGTAAAAGTATTAAATGCCAATAAAGGAAAAACGCCTTATGGAAGCTTTGACTTAATGTATAATGGTGATGTCAATAAATGGATCAAATTTGCCAATACCCTCCGTCTTCGGCTGGCTTTGCGCATTTCAAAAGTGGAACCAGCAAA
>JBILDL010000382.1:0-3164 GCA_044352635.1 Saprospiraceae bacterium
ATCCATTTTTCTCTTTAGCTAATCCATTTTTAGCAGAAGAAATTTTCCAGCCAGTTTTTCGCTCCACGCCATCGAAGGGCTTTTTACCGGCAGCTAATATCATTGAGGAGAAAGAAAAATTTCTTGTTCAACTAGCCGTCCCCGGACTGAAAAAGGAAGACTTTAAGATTGAATTAAAGGAAAAATTGATGACTATTTCGGTGGATAAGACTGCGGAAAAGAGCCAGGATGAAGTGCAGCCAACCTATTCTTTAAAGGAATTTGGTTTTACATCCTTCAAGCGTTCATTTACTTTGCCTGAAACCATTGAACTAGAGGCAATTACGGCTCAATATGAGCAAGGTATTCTACAGTTGGATATTCCTAAAAAGGATTCTGCTAAGATAAATACCCACAGGTTAATTGAGATAAACTAATTTTGGAACATACTATTGATATAGAGGCTGTCTAAAAAGATAGCCTCTTTTCTTTATACTACTTTATACATTAAGGCTAATATGCCTTTGTGATGGCAAAGGATAAAAAATGGTTCTGCCAGGGGCATAATGGTCACAATAGACATGTGACCCCACAGGGGGCAGGGCATAAAAAGTGTAAAATCACATCCAACTTCGTTACTTAAATCCATTATTTTCAATCACTTCCTTGTACCACCAGCCACTTTTTTTCAAGGTTCTTTCCATTGAAATAGAATCCACAGAAATTAATCCGAATTTTTTGGAATAAGCATGTTGCCATTCATAATTATCTGTCAGGCTCCAGGCCATATATCCCTTCACAGGCACTCCTTCCGACATAGCCTTATGAATTTCAGTTAAATGACTTTTATAATAATCAATCCGAAACGATTCATCCGTTGTAGCGGTGCCATTTTCTGTGACTATGATAGGCTTATTTGTTATTTTAAATAGCTGATGCAGAATAGCATAGATTCCTTTAGGATAAACTACCCAACCCATATCTGTTATCACATCTCCTTTTTTGAAAGGTACCGGACCTGTATTTTTCAAATAGAGCGTCGTATAGTAATTTAAGCCGGTGAAATCGAGGGTCCCTTTAATTTCTGGTGCGGCAGCTCCCCAACCAAGGGGAAAAGCCCAACGTCCGTTGACAACGGCTTCAAAGAATATCCTGTTTGCCCATTTGTCAGACAAATAACTTAAGAATTGTTGCCATTTGTTCTTTGCATTGAACGGTTGAAAGTGCATATAGGCAAAAGCGACGCCAACCGGCGCTTGCTTGTCGTGTTTCTTAATGATATGATACGCAGCAGCATGCATTTCAATCATCAGCCGATAAACTCTCAGGTATTGGAAAATATTTTTTTTATAAGGGGGAAACATTCCTATCAGATAGGATGCAGAGGGAACTATATTGGGTTCATTGATAGGTAGCCAATAATCCACCTCGTCAGCAAGATAGGGAATAACTACTTCCAGATATTGTTGAAATTGCCTTAGAAAATATTCTCTGTTCAGGAAGCCTCCTTTTTGCAGCACCCAGATGGGGATGGTAAAATGGTGAAGGCAAACCATGGTTTTTATACCCCGTTGGTGAAGGCTGACCAATTGTTTTTTATAAATAGCTAATGCTTCTTCATCGGGTTTGCCGGGGGTTGGAAAAATGCGGGACCATTCGATGGAAAGACGATGGATTTTTACGCCCATTTTTTGCGCTAAATCATAATCTTGTTCATAATTTTGCCATTGTAGTGTAGCTTCTCCACATTTTCCTGCCAGTTTTCGCTCATTTACTGGTTTTTGAGCCTCTAATTGCTCATAATAGTGCCAGTCATTATGGACATTATTACCCTCTGTCTGATAGGCGGAAGCCGCTGTACCCCACAAAAATCCTGGAGGAAATTTAACCATAGCCTGTACATTTATAGAGATAGAAAATAGGATGAAGTATAGATTATATTTCAATTTAAAATGTGTTAAGCATTTGAAATAAATAAAAGTACATCAGAATTTCCCTAATTAGGTAATTTTGATATACATTAGATAGTAAAATTTAAAAATATGATGACCAAACTAAATGTAAGTATTTGGATATGTAGCCTAGTTCTCTTCATTCCTTTTACTATATTAAAGGCACAACATGGCCGTATTCCCACTCCTGCTAAAAACGGAATGGTGGTGAGTAGTCACTATTTAGCATCTCAGGCAGGTATGGAGGTGCTGAAAAATGGAGGAAATGCCATCGATGCAGCGGTAGCAACTGCATTTGCCCTTGCAGTTACACTTCCTTCCGCTGGAAATATTGGAGGGGGAGGTTTCTTAGTTTACCATGGTGCCGATGGAAAGACAACTACTTTTAACTTTAGAGAAAAGGCGCCTGCTGCTGCAACAGAAAGAATGTATCTTGATGCTGATGGAAATATTAAAAATAATAGTAATCATGAAGGGCCTCTGTCTGTAGGTGTACCCGGCACAGTAGCTGGTTTATGGAAGGCACATGGAAAATTAGGCTCTAAACCTTGGGCTGATTTGGTAAAACCTTCTGTTGAACTGGCCGAAAAGGGCTTTCCCTCTACCTGGGATATGCAGGATATTCTCGCTTATTTTCAAAAGCAAAAACAGCCCGTATTTGCCGCTGCAAAAAAAGCTTTTCTTAAAAATGGCACAGATATTTATACGCCAGGTGAACTTTGGAAACAACCTGATTTGGCCGCATCCTTAAAAAGAATTCAACTTCAGGGGAGAGATGGTTTTTATAAAGGGGAAACTGCTGCGCTTTTAGAGGCTTACATGAAAAAGCATGGGGGTATCATAACAGCCCAAGATTTAGCCAGTTATGAAGCAGAAGAACTGAAGCCAATCGTTGGAAATTATAGAGGTTTCGATATTATTGGTATGCCTCCGCCTAGCTCAGGGGGTGTTGCTATTATGGAAATGCTGAATATGCTGGAAAAATATGATCTGCGGAAAATGGGCCCTAACAGTGCCGAATATTTGCATGTACTTACGGAAGTGATGCGCAGAGCTTTTGCAGACAGAGCACAATATATTGGCGACCCTAACTTTAATAAGGATATGCCGATTGAAAAATTAATCAGCAAGGATTATGCTGAATTATTAGCGGCCTCAATTCAGATGGACAAGGCTTCTGTTAGTGACAGTGCAGCTTTTGGATCCCTTTACTTACCGAAAGAAAGTGATGAA
>JBILDL010000383.1:0-3153 GCA_044352635.1 Saprospiraceae bacterium
AACAAACGGACCTGTTTACGTTGGGGCAATTATCATTTTTCTGGCTATTTTGGGCTTATTTTTACCTAAAGATTTGCTAACGAAATCGTTGGCTTTTGCTATTCTACTTACCATAATTTTGTCCTTCGGTAAGTATTTGGGTTTTATAAATGAATTTTTATTTGAGTACCTTCCCTTTTATAATAAATTTCGGGCACCTAATTCTATCTGGGGCGTCACCACTATCTTTATAAATATTTTAGCTATTTATAGTGTATCTCAATTTCTCTTTGGTGAAATTGGAAAGGATGTAAAATTAAAAGCACTTAAAAATGCTTTTTACCTTTGTGGTGGTATTGCTCTGTTTTTTCTTCTAATTGGAGGATTCTTCTTTGATTTTTATGGAAGCAGGGATCCTGAAATGGTCCAAATGGGTTACATGCAGGAGGAGTTGTTTGATGCCCGAAAAATACTGCAGAGGTTGGATTCTCTCAGAACCTTAGTGCTTGTCAGTTTGGCTGCATTGTTACTTTGGTTTTCTGTGAATAAGTCATTGAAAAGTAATTTGGTTATTGCCCTTTTGGTCCTATTGATGATAGGTGACCTTTGGCAAATTGGGAAAAGATATATTGCCAGGGATAAATTTACCTCAATATCCATGATATTGGATGTTTCATCGCCCAGTGATTATCAACATTCCATTCATACATATAAAGAATTAGGGTAGGTTTGGCTTTTATTCATTTTTAATTGTATCCATTGGAATTTTCCATCATTATTTGCACTTATAATCGCGCAAAAATCTTAGCACAGTGTTTAACTTCGCTGTCAGAACAGTCATTACCAAAAGAGAATTATGAAGTTATTATTGTAAATAATAATTCGACGGATAATACGGAGGAAGTCGCTCAATCGTATTCAGCTACCTGGCCTTTTTTTAAATATGCAACAGAAAATGACCGATGGCTAAGTAATGCAAGAAATACGGGAAGTAAACTCGCAAATGGCAAATTTCTGATATTTCTTGATGATGATGTAATCCTTCCTCCTACCTATTTAGATAGAGTTTTTTATGTAAAAAATAATTATGGTTTCAGATGTTGGGGAGGAATAGATATTCCACATTATGAAACAGAAAAGCCTCATTGGGTAAAGGATTCTTATCTTCAATTTCGATTACCTTATGCTACTTTTCAACGAATAAATGCAAAGAAAAAAGAGTGTGTTACGGGTTTTTCCTTTATTATAGAAAGGAATTTGCTTTTTGAATTTGGCGGCTTTGATCCTCGTGTTGGTATGAAAGGAGATGTGGTTGGTTACGGTGAAGAAACCTACCTCCAACATCAGTTGCATGAAAAGGCCATCCCCGTTGGGTATGATCCCGAACTTAAGCTCTATCACCACATGTTGCCACATAAGCTTAACCTTAAATGGTACTTTGATGCCGCAGACGCATTAGGAAAAAGCCAGGCTGTGTTTAAAAGAGATCTTACTGGTTTACCTTTATATCTACTGATTATTAAGACTTTCGTTGAAATTTTGGTGGTTACGCTGGTTGATTTATTCAAAAGTACCTTCAAATTTGTATTCTTTAAAGACTATTATTGGCAAAATTGGCTCATCGATAGTTTTAAAAAGATTTATAAACGAAAAAGATTTCTTAAAGATTTAATTCAAAAGCCCAATTGATTTTTTTTAATACTAAATTAATGTTATCATGTTAATTGATTTAATCGCAGGCGCCAGACCTAATTTCATGAAAATTGCTCCTATCATTAAGGCAATAAATGATAGAAAATCAGAGGAATATAGTATTACCTTCAGACTTGTTCATACAGGTCAGCATTTTGATAAAAACATGAGTGATTCCTTTTTTGAGGAATTGGGTTTACCTGAACCAAATGTGAATCTGGGGGCAGGAGGTGGTACACAGGCTGAACAAACAGCTAAAATAATGATTGGCTATGAAAAATTATTGACGTCAGCCCCTTCTGATTTATGTCTGGTTGTTGGAGACGTTACCTCTACAATGGCTTGTGCTATTGTCGCAAAAAAAATGAATATAAAGGTAGCTCATGTCGAAGGAGGTATTCGATCTGGTGATTTATCTATGCCTGAGGAAATTAATAGATTAGTGACAGATAGTATCACAGATTATTTTTTTACCACTTCTGAAATAGCCAATGAAAATCTTAGGAAGTCTGGCATCGAAGATTATAAAATACACTTTGTTGGTAATACTATGATTGATACTCTATTAGCTAATACATCGAGATTTGTAAAACCAGAAATTTGGGATTTAGCTCATTTAATATCTGGTGAATATCTCGTCATGACTCTGCACAGACCTGCTAATGTAGATCAGGAAGAAAATTTGAAATTTTTAATTGAAGAACTTATTAAAGCTTCAAAAGGTCTTAAAATTATTTTTCCTGTCCATCCCAGAACCAGGCAAGTATTAAATAAATTAACTATCGATGCAGAAAATTTGATTCTGATTGAACCTCAATCCTATCTTAGGTTTAATTATCTGGTTCAACATGCTAAAGCAGTAATCACCGATTCTGGTGGAATTACGGAAGAAACAACCGTTTTTGGCATCCCATGTATGACCCTAAGAGCGAATACAGAACGACCAGAAACCATATCCATTGGTACCAATGTTTTGATAGGTACTAATCCAAAATCAATAGCTCCTGCTATGGAAAAACTTTTAAGTGGACATTGGAAAAAGGGCGCTATTCCTCCTCTTTGGGATGGTCAAACGGGGTCAAGAATCATATCCATCTTAGAAAAATTAAATCAATGAAAGGTTATTTTATAAATATTATTTAAATGGAATCAGCCCCTTTTTTTTCCATTTGTCTTCCCGCTTATGAGCAAGTTTTTTTTCTAAAACAAACCTTGGATTCTATCCAAAAGCAGCTTTTTACAGATTATGAAATTATATTTTCGGATGATTCAACATCTGATGAAGTTTTTAAGTTAGTTCATACTTATGAATTTCATGGAAAATTAAAGTATTTTAGGCAAATCCCTTCCCTGGGAAGTCCTGAAAATTGGAATTTTGCGATCAGTCATGCCAATGGTAAATGGATAAAAATACTGCATCATGACGATGCTCTTTTTGATGAATTCACTTTGCAAAATTTATATGTTTTAGCTTTAAAAACA
>JBILDL010000384.1:0-3150 GCA_044352635.1 Saprospiraceae bacterium
CAGATAATTGTAATCAAAATTTTTTATACCAACAAAAAAATGCGTTAGATAGCAGCGTTGCCCTGTCTATTTTTAGTAATGTTCTCCTCCCTTTTACTGTCGCGTTCAACGATGTACCTACTTCTACGCAAGACAGTGTGACCATATCTTTTGATTTTAGACTTAATATGTCCAGCCCTTCGGTCAGATTAAATATTCGTGGAGAAAGAAATGAATTCATAGGTTCTATTCCCTTTCATGCAGCAGGTTGTAATATTAGGAGAAGGATTTCCTTTAAAATAGCTCCTCAAATAGCTAAAAATTGGCTTGCCGATGGAAAAGTAAGCTTTTCAATCGAAACCGTAGGCCAGATTAGCCCTTGCGGTAACGTGGATATTTTTACCAAATTTGATAATAAATCTTTTTTTCTGGCTGAATTAAGTGTAAATAGGATAAACCCCTATTTTTATATCAGAGGCGTCACTACTTATCCAAATACTCTGTTCGATTTAGATAAACCAGCGCCGGTGGTGCAATTAAATCCGGGAACCTCTCAGGTTTTTTATGTTATCAGTGATGCCAATGGGAACGCAGACACCTGTACCTTTAATATCGTAACCATTGATGATCAATTTCCAGTTATTCAATGTCAGCCAGTTACAAAAAAATATAGCCCTGGAGATCTTTTATTTCCTGTCATTACTCCCGATGAGGTTATTTTAAGTCTTAGTGATAATTGTCCGATTTCGCGAAAAGAGTTAAATTTTAATCGATTGACTTGCGATCAAACCAATGGGGACGTTCCATTAATTCTGACAGTATATGACCAGGCAGGTAATAAAAATACTTGTAATACGGTGGTTAAAGTGCAAAAGGAAACGCCAAAGCCTGATTACAAGGTAAATATATGTGGCGGGGACACTCTTTTCCTTTTTGCAAATCCACCCTCTCAGGTGGTTGGAAACACATTTCAATATAGATGGGTAGGACCCAATGGATTCACTTCAACGCTGCAAAATCCTAAAATTCCGTTTAGCCGAGGCATTCATAGTGGAAACTATACGGTCGAAGTAACAGGTACAATGGGCTGTAAATCAAGTGGTACTGTCAATGTATTTATTGCCGATTTGCCCACACGCGCAATTATTCAGGGTGCACAAGTTTATTGCACAGGTTCAGCGATAAATATGCGTTCTGGTGCCAATCCGGTAGGTGCCAATATCAAATATCATTGGTATAAAGGCACTTATCCTACGGGAAATTTACAAGCCATAACAGAGCTACCTCTTTATAGTGTTGTCCAGCAACAGGAATCGTCCCTTTCATTTTATCTGATGGTTGAAAATAGCGGCTGTTTCTCAGAGCCATCAGTCGCAAGAAATATAAAAGTATATGCACAACCTGTAGCAAAACCATTACAAGATTCTGTGCAATTATGTGTTGGTGGTACCTTGAATTTAGGTACCAATGTGCAAGGGGAGGCAATAACTTATTTATGGACAGGTCCAGAAGGTTATAGTTCCACGCTTCGGGTGCCTACTCCCTTAACAAATGTTGGCTTGAAAAATGCAGGAAATTATAAATTAACCGTCTCCAGAACAGGATGTTCCTCTACTGAAGCTTTGGTAAAAGTAGCAGTATCGGAGGTGCCCGCAAAACCTTCTGTTATTAGTAATAGTCCTGTTTGCGCCGGAGATACCTTGTTTTTGCAAAGTACCTTTTTTCCTGGTGAATACACGTGGATTCGACCCGATCGTTCAGAGGTAAAAGTCTTATCCTCCACCTTGTCAGTTCCCAATGCCAGTACTGCCCTTTCCGGCGATTGGCGGCTAAAAGTATCTTATTTGTCTTGCCCCGATGTTTTTTCAGATTTTATTCCGATGGTAGTCAATGCTTTTGTAAAACCTACTATCGTTCTTCCTGCTCAGGAGGTTTGTACCGGCACTCCCGTAAGGTTATCTGTTTCTTCCCCTCAGCAAAACGGAACGTATCAGTGGACGGGACCATTGAATTTTCAAAGGTCGGGGTCAAATCTTATCATTGATAGCGTTGAATTAACACAAAGTGGCAAATATACCGTTCGATTTACCACTAATGCTGGTTGTCAGGGAGATGCAGTGACAGAACTTTTTGTCAAGCAATCTGTCTTGATTACTTCTTTCGATTTGCTCGGAGATCCATGTGCAGCGGGTAATACAACGTTATCCTTAAGACCTAAATTACTACCCTTAGATAATGGTACCTATTCTTATTTCTGGACCGGGCCAAATGGTTTTGTCGGAAGAAATAACCAGGTAAATCTGACAGGATTGGGTAGTGTTGCCAACGGAACCTACCAATTATATATTCTATCTGCGAATAATTGTCAATCCAAAATAGCAAGCTATCAGGTTAATCTTGGAAACAGACCGTCAAAGCCTGCGCCTCCTTTTAATCAGGAACAGGGACTTACCGCTTGTCTTAATAATTCCTTTGTTTTAAGGACATCTCCATTTTCCGGTCCGGGAAATACCACTTATCATTGGCGTTTACCTGATGGGCGTATGGTCGAAACCCAATTACCCGTTTTGGAAATAAATAAAGTTTCTTTCTCTGACGAAGGAGATTATAGTGTATTTATTCGAAATAATGGATGTAATTCCGATACCTCACTGGTTTCCAAAGTATCGGTAAAGCCACTTCCTATTCTCTCGGTTACTTCTAATGCCCCGGTTTGTGCGGGTTCGACCCTTCGTTTAAATGCAAGTCAGTTTGATGGGGCTACCTATAAATGGACCGGGCCAAATAATTTTACCTCTACCAGTGCCGGGGTTGTAATCTCTCAGATTCAACAAAGTAATGGGGAAGGAAATTTCTCCGTCGTCATGACCGTAAATGGATGTTCTACCGATCCTATTATTATTCCGGTGACTGTCCTTCCTGCAGAGGTTTTGCCCGCGCTTGAACCTATAAAGGATGTTTGTACAGATAAACAAACCAGTATTTCTTTAAAAATACCGGCCGCAAATTATCTGGTAGGCGCCACTTATGTATGGTATGCTGATGGTGTACCTATTGATTCAGGTAAACAATCGTTGACTACTATTCAAAATTTAACTCCTTTTATAGGTAAATCGGTCGTCTTCTCCGTAAAACAGAAGGGTTCTTTATGTTCTTCAGAATCAACAACTT
>JBILDL010000034.1:0-10623 GCA_044352635.1 Saprospiraceae bacterium
ATCTGGCGGGAAACACTGATCTCGCTACCATGGCAACTATAGTTGGATTCGCCATAATGATGACCTTAGATGTTTCTTTAGGTTAAAAAAATACCACCAAATACCTAAGTAAGTGGTGGCATTCTTAAGATTGGTTGCTATTAAAAAATTGTAGGTGTTATTTTTTTGATTAACGAAAATACATATCAAAAGGTAAAAAAATCATTTATTTCGCCCAACACAATTAAAATGAAGCCAATAAGATAAAAACAGGGTACCAATGCAATTTATCTTCATAATGGGTAATAAACGTTGATTATTCATTGTTTTTTAATACATAACCTTTATTAACCTGGCTTTATTTTATCTTTAATCAAGCAAAAGGGTAATTACAATGTCAACATTCTCTTTATTCAGGTTCGATAAATTTCTCTATCCCAAAAACAGGATACTCGCGCATCTTATTTTTTGGCTTATATATCTTGGTTACTTCACTATCGCCTTTGCTAGTTTTAGAGACAATTATACGCAAAGTTTTATAGAAGTACTTGTTACCTTGCCCGTAAGAATGTTTGCTACTTATTTAACACTGTATTGGTTAATATCAGGATTTCTCGATAAAGAAAAATACTTGGCATTCACTTTAATTTTTATTCTTACGGCTATTGGTTTTGGCTATTTAGATCGACTATTACTCCATCTATTTTACGTACCTATTTATGTACCTAATTATGATTATACCACATTTCCTCTAACCAGCTTTACTAAGGCGTTACAAAGAACCACAAATGTTTATACTATCGTTTTTGCCGCAGCCGCTATCAAACTAATTAAAAAAAACTATCAGAATGAAAAAATTGCGAGAGAGCTTTCCAGAGAAAAACTAGATGCGGAACTTAAATTTTTAAAATCACAAATTCACCCTCATTTTCTTTTCAATACCCTTAATTCTTTGTATGCTTTAACTCTCCAAAAGTCAGACCAATCGTCCGAAGTTGTTTTAAAGCTATCACATTTCCTGGACTATATGTTATACGATTGCAATGTGAGTCAAATTTCTTTGGAAAAAGAAATTGAACAAATGCAAAATTTAATTACACTGGAAAAATTGAGATACGGCGACAGATTAGATGTTGATTTTAATATTAGTGGGCCTGTTAAGGAGTTTAAAATTCCTCCTTTACTAATGTTACCTTTCTTGGAAAACGCTTTTAAGCATGGGGTTAGTCAACATACTGAAAACTCATTTATCTTTGTAGATCTCAAAGTAAAAGAGCAAAATTTAACCTTTAGAGTAGAAAATAGTAGTACCTATTCAGAAAGTGACCTGGAAGCAGATTATACCAAAGGCATTGGATTGAAAAATGTAAAACGAAGGTTAGATTTAATTTATGGTGATGATGGGTATAATCTCGAGGTATTTAAAGAAGAAGATTCCTTTACTATTGTTTTAAAAATTTCACTCATAACAAATAATGAATAAAATTAAATGTGTTCTCGTCGATGACGAACCTTTAGCTTTAGATGTATTAGAATCTTATATTAAAAGAGTAGACGGTCTGGAGCTAACTGCCCGTTGCGATAATGCTATGAAAGCATTTGAAGTATTAAGAAATCAAAATATAGACTTAATATTTCTTGATATTCAAATGCCAAAATTAAACGGCATTGATTTTTTAAAAACGTTACAAAACCCACCAAAAGTTATTTTCACTACAGCCTACAGAGACTATGCTATTGAAGCCTTTGATTTGGATGCAGTGGATTACCTATTAAAACCAATACCATTTGGAAGATTCCTAAAAGCACTGAGTAAGGCTTTCGGACAGATACAAAGTGCTAATCAAAACACTGGGAGCAGTGAAGAATACGAACCTTACATCACTACAGATACTCTTATTGTAAAGTCAGATAAAAAAATGATTAAAATAAACCTTAAGGAGATTATATATATAGAAAGCCTTAAGGACTATGTTATCATTCACTTGCCAGACAAAAGAGTTGTTACTAAACAAAAAATTAGTTTTTTAGAGCAGAAACTAATGGAGAACAATTTCATAAGAATTCATCGTTCCTTTTTAGTTTCTGCTTCAAAAATCGAGTCATTTACTCCAAGCCACATCGACATTCATGGTCAACAATTACCTATCGGTCGAAGTTACAAAAGTGAAGTTGGAAAAATACTAGGTTACTAGTATTTACTTTACTGAAGATCCTGGACTATAGTTAATTTGTCACGAAGTTTTTTTTTCTTTTCTGGCTTATCTTCACCATCTGCAAACTTCTTGGCAAAATCTCCACCATCTTGTTTTGCTCTGGCTTGCTCAAGAACGAGTGGCCTGCCGCGAAATCTGGTCTTTGCAATTTTCTTTTGGATCTGGATAAAAGTATCCATAGGTAATTCAAGCGTCGAGGTAACATTACCTGTAACAATACGCCCAACTTTACTTTTATGAATACCCCCTGCCTCACAGATAATTCTTAGAAGCCCCCCTTTGTCCAGATTGTCCTTTGAACCAAGATTCAAAACGAAACTAGACATTGGCACACTACTATTTCTACCTTCTGATGATGATGATGAATTACCGTAAGAAGATGAAGATTGTCTTCTATCCCTGTCACCTCTGTCTCTGTCTCTGTCACCTCTGTCTCTATCTCTTGAGACAGGATTTAAGTCCGGTGCATTTCTATAATACTCTAAGAACCTGTTAAACTCTAAAGAAGCAAATCTTTTGATCAAATCTTCCCTTGACATATCTTTTAAGAAATGTAAAACATCAGGTAAGAAAGTATCTAGTTCATCGTCATTTAATTCAACCTCCTTTACCCTTCTTAAAAGCTCAAGAAGTTGTTGTTGACAAACTTCCTGACCACTGGGAACGGGGAAAGGACGGAAGTGTATTTTAGATAAACTTTCAATATTTCTAATTTTGTAAGCGTCTCTATTGGTTACAAGAGCAATAGAAACCCCTTTCTCCCCTGCTCTACCCGTTCTACCACTTCTATGGGTATAAAATGGAAGTTCATCAGGAATATTCATGTGAATTACGTGTGTAAGCCCACTGACATCCAAACCTCTTGCAGCAACGTCTGTCGCTACGAGAATACGAAGTGCCCTATTCCTGAACTTATCCATGATTTTTTCGCGCTGCTTTTGATCCATGTCACCGTGAAGCGCACCAGAAGTGTAACCGTCTTTCATCAAGTTATCGGCAACGTCCTGAGTATCCATTCTTGTACGACAAAAAATAAGCGCATAAATGGATGGATTAAAATCCAGTAAACGTTTCAATGCGGCATACTTATCTTTTTCCTGAACGATACAGTAGCGATGTTCGATGTTAACATTACCCGAATTTTTCTCTCCTGCTTGAATTTCAACAGGTTTTACCATGTAATTTCTTGCTAGATTTCTAACAGAATTTGGCATGGTTGCTGAAAATAGCCACGTGTTTCTCGACGAACTACAGGCAGAAATAATGGAATCAAGATCTTCTTGAAAACCCATATTTAACATCTCATCAGCCTCATCAAGGACTAAAATCTTGATATCGTCTAGTTTGATAGCTCTTCTGTCCAACAGATCTACTAATCTACCTGGCGTGGCTACAACGATATGTGCATTTCTTTTTAAGGCTCTAACTTGTTCCTGGATGCTTGCACCTCCATAAACAGCCACTATATTTAGGTGCGGTTCTTCGCCAAGAAAGCGATTTAAATCACCGGTTATTTGTAAACAAAGCTCTCTGGTTGGAGCTAATATAAGCCCCTGAACACAAAATTGACCCGCATCAACTAAATCAATTAATGGTAGTCCAAAAGCGGCTGTTTTTCCCGTACCGGTTTGAGCCAAAGCGACTAAATCTTCTTTTCCGGAAAGCAGAAAAGGAATAACTTTTTCCTGGATTAAGGTTGGTTGTTTGTAACCAAGTCCTTCAATAGAGACAAGTAATTGTGGTGAAAGACCCAGGTCTGAAAATGAACTCATGTATTATTTTTAATTAAGCCGCAAAGGTACGTCTTATTTCATTAAAATAAGCTTTTATTTATTAGTAACCTTTTTTAATGATAAAGCGTTAATGCAAAATCGAAGACGCGTTGGTTTTGGACCATCAGGAAAAACATGACCAAGATGTGAATCACACGTTCCACAACATACTTCAATCCGCTGATGACCAAAACTATTATCCATATTATAAGCTACAGCATTGTCTTCCACAGGTTTAGTAAAAGATGGCCAACCGGTGCCACTTTCAAATTTCTCTTCAGCATCAAACAAGGTGGTTCCACAGCAGACACATTCATATTTTCCAGCTTCAAATGAGCTACACATTTGATTGGAAAATGGCCTCTCTGTGCCTTTCTTTCTGGTAATCTGGTACACCTCAGGAGATAAAATTTCTTTCCATTCAGTGTCTGACTTAACTACCTTAATGTCTTTCTTCTCTCTTATTTTTTTAGCCTCTACAATTACAGTTTCCCAGTTCATTGCCTTTTTTTTATATCCATAACAAACCAGATAAAACAAAGGTTTATCCGTACTACTTTAACTTGAGTCCTGATTTTTAAAGTTATATGCGCTATTAGCATTAACATTTCAAGTTAATTTACTCAATTAGTTCTAAGTAAATGTAAAAAGTCTTACCTTAAATTTATATTTTGAACATCAAATTTGAACTATATGCGTATTTATACTTTTTTGTTTTGTTTTTTAATCTTTACATTGATTGGGTGTACACTTCATGCCCAGTCTATTCCGCCCACTCATTTTCAACATCTTGAATATAGAATGATTGGTCCATTTCGAGCGGGAAGAACCGTTGGTGCAGTGGGCATACCCACTCAGCCAAACGTCTTTTTTATGGGCGTAAATAACGGAGGTGTATGGAAAACAGATGATTATGGTAGAACCTGGCTTCCTATTTTTGATAAAATGCCGACGGGATCAATTGGAGATATTGCCGTTTCTCCAACAAATCCTGAAATTATATATGTTGGCACAGGTGAGGGTCTTCATCGCCCTGATTTAAGCGTTGGAAATGGAATTTATAAATCAGAAGACGGAGGATCCACCTGGAACCATCTGGGCTTGAAAGACATTCAGCAAGTGGGAAGAATTATTGTTCACCCCACTAATCCAAAGGAAGTATTTGTTGCAGGTTTAGGCCATCCTTACGGGGCCAATGCTGAAAGGGGCGTGTTTAGAACTCAGGACGGTGGAAAAACATGGAAAAAAGTGTTATTCATTAATGAAAATACTGGGGCCATTCAAGTTGAATATAATCCATCTAATCCAAACATACTTTTTGCCAGCTTATGGGAGCATAGAGAAGGTCCCTGGGAAAATGGTAATTTTTCAGGTGCCCACAGTGGTCTTTTCAAGTCTGTTGATGGTGGTGAAACGTGGAAACCTATATTACAAGGATTACCTGGAGCTACCGATGGACTTGGTAGAATTGGCATTTGTTTTGCACCCAGTAATACGAATCAAATGTATGCTACCGTGGATGCAAAAAATAACGGTGGAATTTACCAAAGTAAAGATGCCGGTGAAAATTGGAGTTTAGTAAGCCGGGATCCAAGAACGTGGGGGCGAGGTAGCGATTTTGCAGAAATTAAAGTGCACCCTAATCATCCTGAAATTTTGTTCATTGCCAATGTAGCCGCCTATAAATCAACCGATGGAGGTAAAAACTGGTTTTCTATCAAAGGTGCGCCTGGTGGAGATGATTATCATCGCATTTGGATAAATCCACTTCAACCAGATATTATGATTTTCGCAGCAGATCAAGGGGCTGTAATTACGGTTAATGGTGGAAAAACTTGGAGTTCCTGGTATAATCAACCCACCGCTCAACTTTATCATGTTACTACTGATAATCAGTTTCCTTACAATGTTTATGGTGGTCAACAGGAAAGTGGTGCAATAGGCGTTGCCAGTCGTGGAAATGGAGGACAAATTTCTTTCCGCGATTGGTATGGCGTTGGTGCCGATGAATATGCTTATGTTGCTCCTGACCCTCTAAATCCTGACGTAATCTATGGAGGAAGGGTATTGAAATTTAATAAAAAAACTGGGCAAACACAATATGTAGGTCCCGAGAATCTTAGAACAGGCCAACACAGGGTTCTTAGGACTATGCCCTTGCTTTTTCATCCCGCTAATCCGAAAATGTTGCTTTTTGCTACCAATAAGTTGTGGAAAACATTGGATGGTGGTTACCATTGGCAAATAATAAGTCCTGATTTATCCAAAAATAAACCTGATATTCCTGATAACATAGGTGTTTTTAAAACACAAGACCTAAATGAAATGCCCCAAAGAGGGGTTATTTACTCCATTGGACCTTCTCCTCTCGATGCAGATATCATCTGGGCGGGAACTGACGATGGCCTGATTCATATAACCAAAGATGGGGGAAAATCATGGCAAAATGTTACTCCCCCTACCCTTCGTTCCTGGGATAAAATTTCTCAAATTGATGCCAGTCATTTTGATAAAAATACTGCCTATATTTCAGTAAATGCCTTTAGATTAGATGACCTTACCCCATATATTTACAAAACAAAGGATGGTGGAAAAACCTGGACTTTAATTACTAAAGGTATTTCAAAGCAACCCGTTAATGCGGTAAGAGAAGATCCAAAACAACCAGGATTATTATTTGCCGGTACTGAAAATGAAGTTTATTTTTCTGCTGATGATGGCGATAACTGGCAATCTCTCAGGTTAAATATGCCTGCTACTTCTATTCGTGATCTGGTTATCCATGAAAATGACCTGGTCATTGGCACGCATGGCAGATCCATTTGGATTTTGGATGATATTGCATCCCTCAGGGAATTAAAAAAGGCGATTAATAACGATTTTTTATACAAACCTAGTCAGGCCTTTAGAGTACGTTGGAATATGTTTTCCGATACTCCATTGCCACCAGAAGAACCAACAGGAAAAAATCCACCAGATGGCGCCATTATTGATTATAATCTTGGGGAAAATGCAAGACTAGTTACCATTGAGATTTCTGATTCTCAGGGCAACCTGATAAGGAAATTTTCCTCTGCTGAGGTGACTGAAAAACTAGATACCAATACATTGGGGTATCCAACGTATTGGTTTAGACCAAACCAGAAACTACAAACATCTAAAGGACCTCACCGATTTGTATGGGATGTAAGGTATGCACCACCCAAGGGAACTCAAAGAGGTTATGCCATCGCTGCAGTGTATAAAAACACCCCGGCAGGACCAGACGGCCCATTTGTTCATCCTGGTTCTTACAAGGTAAAATTAAATATAGATGGTTTTGTGATGGAAAAAACGCTCGATGTTAAATTGGATCCTCGTGTGAGTATAAGCGAAGAAGATTTAAACCTGCAAACCAAATACGCATTGATTTGCTACCAGGCTTACCATAAACTTCAAGACATCAGAGAATCCTTAGATGAAAAAATTAAATCTACCAGTCTATCCGTTGAAACCATAACAGCATTAAAAAGAAAGAGAGGCACTGGCTCACCTGGCGGCGGGGACATATTATATGGAAGTATTTATGAAACTTCCAATGAAAAAGAAACAGTGGTAGGCTTACAAGAAAAATTTCTATTTATGCTTCATGTTTTACAAACTGCTGATGCGAGACCAACACCGCAATCTATTTTAGCTATTGAAAAATTGGAAGCCACATTGCAATATCTGGCGACCAATTAATTTTTTAAATAATCATTATATAGAAATGTAAGAGGCAATCCGAAGATTGCCTCTTAATGGGTCGGAGTGACTGGATTCGAACCAGCGACCCCTAGCACCCCATGCTAGTACGCTACCGGGCTGCGCTACACTCCGTTCTCGTGGGTAATACTGGATTCGAACCAGTGACCTCTGCTCTGTCAAAGCAGCGCTCTAAACCAACTGAGCTAATCACCCTTTTCAACGATACAAAACTAATGACTTTATTCAAAAAAAGAAACTCGGCAATAAAATTTTTCAATTACCTCCCTTTTTTACCATTGTTTAGAGATAGATAAATTCACACTATTTTTAGACATATTTCATTAATTCCAATCTATATCATTGTCAATTAAATAAAAATAAAAATATCAACTTATTATATATCAATAAATTATAATTAAACGTAAAGTAGTCTTTATAACATCAATCCAAAGTTATGTAAATAAGAGTTACTGCAATACAGCGAATGTATTACATTTAAATCATTATATTTGAACGGTAAAAGAAGGAGAATACACACCAAAAGAAATAACAAATTTTCCTTAAAAATTATTCCTTGTTATAATTTCTACTTTTGGCTAAAAAGTTAATCCATGAAATATTTGTATTTATTAAGCCTTTTTATTTCAATGCCTGTGTATTTATTTACCCAGGATTTCAACCAAAATAAGGTGGAAAAAATAAAAGCGGGACTAAAACTGGAACATTGGTCAGGTACCCATGAAAAATGGGGAGCTCAATATATTTTAATTTTAAAAGCAAAATACCCTAAGTATAGATTAGACCTTGCTTTTGCAAAAGATACTTTGATAAAAACCAGTTCTTTTGCTTTACAATCTAATGCTCTAGCTGCCATAAACGGAGGTTTTTTTGATATGAAAGCGGGTGGTTCTGTTTCGTTTTTAGTTTCTGACGGAAAGGTCATTCATGAAAATAAGCCTAATGTTTTGTCTATAGATAATGAAATAGGAGCCAACGCGCTGGTTATTTATGAAAATGGAAAAGGTGAAATTTCACCCACAGAGGGTCCAACTCGTATTCCATTTCTAAAAAAGGTGGAAGATGCATTAGTTACAGGTCCATTACTTTTAAAAAATAGTCAAATAAATAACCTTCAAAAAAGACCCTTCAATGATTTAAAGCACCCAAGAAGTGCCATTTGTTTAGGAAAAAAAGAAATATGGCTGGTTGCCGTCGATGGCAGACATAAAGAAGCTACAGGGTTAAATCTAAATGAACTTTCCCAATTCCTATTATCATGCGGTTGTCAACATGCCATTAATTTAGATGGTGGTGGTTCAACCACGCTTTTTTTGAACACAAATAAATTTAATGGTATAGTAAATCATCCTTCTGATAACAAAAAATTTGATCCCGAAGGAGAAAGGCCGGTCGCTAATATTCTTTTCATAAAGAAGAATAATTAGTTTTCTATCATTAAATAAATGCAACAGAATGGAATCAAATATTTTTTCATTATATGATTTAGGCACCCTAATAAAAAGAGTTCTTTCCCTCAATTTTCAGGATAAAATTTGGGTTAAAGCTGAAATATCAGGTTGCAAAGTAGTGCGGGGAATCGCTTATTTAGAATTGGTTGAAAAAGAAGAAGGTCAGTCAGACAAGATAATCGCCCAACAAAGTGCTGTAATCTGGCAGGGAACTTTACAGAAATTAAATGGAAAACTTTCAGAACCAATAACAGGTTTTCTTGAAATTGGTAGGGAAGTTCTGGTTTTAGTCCAGATAGATTTTAATGTGAGATATGGTTTAAAACTTGTTATCGATGATATAGATCCTGCCTATACTCTTGGTAAATTGTTTCAACAACGACAGGAACTTGAGAAACTAATTTTTACAGAAAAGTTACATGAACCAAATAAATTAATCCCACTTGCTCCGGTTATACAAAGAATTGCCGTACTTAGTAATGAACAAGCAGCTGGTTATCAAGATTTTGTTCATCAACTTACTGAAAACTCAATGAATTATGCCTTTTCATTAACTTTATTCCCTATTTCCCTTCAAGGGACTCTTGTGGAAGAAACCGTTCTCATTCAACTTTCAGAAATATTAAAAGCTGATACTACATTCGAGGTAGTGCTTATTCTCAGAGGTGGTGGATCAAAACTTGATCTGGCTGGATTTGATAGTATAAAAATTTGCCGTGCCATTTCCTCTTTCCCCATAAAAATTATAACAGGTATTGGACATGAAGTGGACGAAACGCTTTCTGATGTAGTTGCCGGTATTTCATTAAAAACACCCACAGCCGTAGCTGAATATCTGCTTTATCATAACCAAAACTTTGAAGCTACTATTCAAAAAATGATAATGAAAATAAATGACAAAACCAGATATAAGATGCAACAATCAAAACTAAAATTATTGAGATGTCAACATGAACTTTCTTTAAGACCAATGAGAGTTATAGATAGAACAAATACTAAACTCCAAAATATTAAGCAATATTTACCCAATTTAATTATAAACAGACTAAAAAAAGAAGAGGTAAAATTATCCTTTTTGCAGCGATTAATTGGGCTTGTCACTATCTCCAATACGCTAAAAAGAGGATTTTCTATCACACAGCTATTACCTGGTAATAAACCATTAAATGATAGCATCATGCCAAATATGGAAGTTGAAACTATCTGGGAAAAAGGTAGTTTCAGAAGTATAATTATTGATAAATAACCATAAACAAATAAAATGGATAATGATAACATTAGTTATGAGAAGGCTTATTCGGAACTTGAAGCCATTATAAATCAATTGGAATCAGACGCTTTGTCCATTGAGTTATTAGCAGAAAAAGTTTCCAGAGCGGCGTATTTATTAGAATTTTGTAGCCAAAAAATGCGCTCTATAGAATCAGATATTCAGCAAATAATTGGTACGTCATAATTCAA
>JBILDL010000035.1:0-10618 GCA_044352635.1 Saprospiraceae bacterium
TTACATAGTTCTGGTCTGGAACGGATTGAATCAGGTTGTTGATAATCTTTATGACGTCTTCGAGATTGTTTTGAGACAAGGCTTCTAAAATATTAGGGCCATAAGGCACAGTTACCGGCGTGTGGGTGTATTCGCTCAATAAAAATTGTCCGAAGGCTTGTCTGACTTCCTTATTTGGATAATCAAGTATGAATTTTTCTGTAGTTGTTATTTTTTTGATGGTCAAATAGCCTGTCTGTAAGAGCAAGGAGGACAAATCTAATTCCTCAAATTTTTCAAGTCGAAACGATTCTAAAATGAGGTTACTCACTGCTATTTCTTCCAATTTATAAGTGAATCGCTTTCGCATGAGTTTTATTAAAAAGGTAGGCGTTCCTGTTTCAAACCAATAATTTGCATACCTGCCATGCTTAAAGAACTTTAGTACTGAAAAGGGATTATAAACAAAGTTCTCAGCGTCCCAACTATACCCGTTGTACCACATTTTCATTTTTTCCAGGGTCTCGGGAGGCATGACACTAAGGTAAGGAGCAAAATAATGTGTTAACTCAGTTTGAGTGTAACCGCATAAAGTAGCGCAGCCTGGGGCAAGGGTCAAATCATCCAAATGATTTAATTCTGAAAAAATGGATACTTTTGAAAACTTGGAAACGCCAGTAATTAAAAGAAAACGGATATTATTTGATGCATTCTTCAAAATGCTAAAAAATTGTTTCAAAATATCCCGTTGTTTATTTGCCATAGACAAATCGTAGGGATCAATGTAATCAACGATCGGGCGGTCATATTCATCAATAAGAATAATGACTTGCTTACCCGTTTTCTCCACTATAGCTTCAATCAATTCATTAAAGATGGTACCTGGTAATTTTTTATGCAAGGTAACCTTGAACTTTTTTCCTATGTCCTTGATTGCTTCTACTAAGGCTTCCGCCAATCCACCTTCATGTCCAATAGCATCAAAAGACATGCGGATAACAGGATAGGTATCGGTCCAATCCCATTTATCTTCTATCCATAAACCTTTAAACAAAGCATTGTTTCCCAAAAAAAGTTCGTGAATAGTATCTAGCGTTAAGGATTTACCAAAACGACGTGGGCGGGATAAAAAATAATTACTATCTGCGGGACGGCATATATTGTAGATTAATTCTGTTTTATCAACATAAATCGCGTTATCTTTTCTTACACTTGCAAAATACTGACGGCCAACTGGCAAATTAGGTAATTGGTCCACTTTCGTTTAATTTATGGCAATTTACGACTTTTTTAGGTCAATAAAAAGACCTTAAAATTCCCTTTAACAATAGACTTATCTGCTAAACAGTCGCTTAAGCTAAGAATACCAAGGTCACTTGGGATTTTTAATTTATAATTTAATGACGCCTGTTTTAATTAGATAATTGGCTGAGTCTTTGACTGAATCCTCGCCTGGAATAAAGTTAATGCCAAGAATAGATGTGGCCTTTGAATTACTGAGTGGCATGTCTCTGCCCAATAATGGTAAAATGGCTTTTATCTCTCCATCAAAGTTTGAGAGGAACTTAATTAATAGGGTGGGTGCCTTACCTGTTTTAACATTGCTTTTTGGGTAAGCCATTTTAAGGATTTTTGCAAAATCTACGAATGAAAGCGTCTGAGAAGCGGCCAAAATACGCTCACCAATGCTTTTTTCCGTCTTTATTGCCAACACATGCATCTTGGCTACGTCTTTAACATCGACAATACCAAATTGTAAATTTGGAAGTAGGGGGTCTTTTCCTCTAAAAGTTCTCTCAATGAGGGAAATGGATGAGCCGAAATTATCGTCCAAAGGAGCTCCAAGAACTAGTCCGGGATTGATTGTAGTTAGCTGTAGCTCAGTATCTTCATTTTTCACAAAATCCCAGGCCGCTTTTTCAGCTAAGGTTTTAGATTTTGTGTAGGCTACTTTACCAATAGGGTGATTTACATCAGTCCAACTAGTTTCATCAAATGCTTTTTTATTAGCTGGGAGATCGCAACCGTAAATAGCGGCCACTGAAGAGGTCAGAATTACACGTTTGACGCCAGCCGCTTTAGCCGCACGAAGTGCGCGCAATGTTCCTTCGACAGCAGGCTTTATTAATTCATTCTCGTCTTTTGGTGAGGCAATAGGGAAAGGTGAAGCAGTGTGCATAAGCACATCGATATCTTTCAGTGCCTCATTCCAGCCGTTATCTTTTTCAAGATCCAGGCCTACAAAAGTAAGTCTGGCATCAAGATTTGACTGATCCTTAAGGTGAGGTAATACCGCATTTTTGACCTCCGCTGCTTTTGAAAGATTTCGAACAGTACCACGTACCTCATAACCTTCATTGAGCAGTTGAAGAGTGATATGCTTTCCGATGTAGCCGCTTGATCCAGTTAAAAGTACTTTTTTCATGATTTTTTAGTTTTTTTTAGGACATCCATTTTACCTAAAACAAAGGTAGTACAAGTTTTGTTATCATAAAATCTGTATGTTTGGTGCTGTGGCATGGTTAGGGAGTATTTTAGTTGCCATTACCTGGTTTAAAAAGAGCGTATATTACCAGAATTAAAAATCCCTTTTTAATATATCCTGATAATTTAGAGAAGCTACCTTTTACCGTTACAGTATTACGCTAGAAATGAACAGCTGTGAATGACGAATAGAAAAAGCATTATAATAATTTGTCAACGGAAGAACCACCCAGACATCGATTAAATATTGTACATTTCGGAACCATTTACATATATTATCATTATGGGCATTTGGGTCTATTTCAATAATATAATAAAAATGATGAAACCACCAGCAAAATATAAAATGGCCATTTTGGTTTGGATAGCTATATATCCGTCAATAAATATATTATTTTTCGTCTTAGGGAAGCCCTTAGAGAATTTTCCAATTTATATCAAAACACTGGTTATCTCATTGATATTAGTACCTTCGATGGTGTTTATATTTTTACCATTCCTTACAAAAATATTTAAAAATTGGTTATCGAAATAGGTTAACTGGTGGTTTTGAGCCACTTGAATTGAAATTTGTTAATCAGACTTTTTATTTGTTAGCTAAAGCTCAGACTCTTTAATAATTCTAATAATCTCTTCTTCACTCTTAAGGGTTATTCTGGCGATTTGTGGAATCTTGAAACCCTCGTGATGCATCCCTAAAATTAATTCTATCTCCTTTTCAATTTTACCCTCCAAGTTTCCCTCAATTTTGCCCTCAATTTTGCCTTCTATTTTGCCTTCTATTTTACCTTCTATTTTACCTTCTATTTTCCCCTCCAGGTTGCCTTTTATTCTACCTTGCTCTAATCCTTTAGCTTCTGCTTTTTCAATGACGAATAATCTTTCCTGGATTACATCTCTGGCCCTTATCATTGTATTATCGTAGGCTACCCACTCTTCTTTAGTCCAAGTATGTTTATCCGCCGCTATAAATGCCGTTTTTAATCCCTCATCGGCTTGAGCAAATTCAGGTATAAAGGATAATTTTGTGGCATTTTTAATAAAATAGGTCCACTTGTCAATGGGGGTAACTAATTCATCTATACCGAGATTAAATTTGGGTAATTGTATGAATGCGAACTGAATATCTGTCAACAAATGTTCGTAAGTCTCCTTTTCCAGTATCAAATGATGGGTATTATATTTATCCCCTTCTCCAAATGGAAAATCTAATATACCAATAAAATAAGCGGGGTTCAACACAGGATAGTCATCTCCAATGTTAATTTGCATAGAATAATCACGGGAAATGTAATATTGTACCCGTTTATCGAATCCATTCTTCTCAGCTACCTGCATTTCAACAACAAATATTCTACCGGAATGATCTGTTGCTCTAACGTCCAAAACAGATGCTTTTTCTCCTCTTATCCTTGGAAATTGATATGGATTGACTAGGGTAACGCTTTCAACCTGATCATTCCCCTCTAATTGTAATGCAGCATTCAAAAAGGAAATGAGTGGGGCTGTTTTTTCATCATTACCAAATATCTTTCGGAATGCAATGTCATTTTTGATATCTACGAAAATCATTTTTCTGTTTTTTCAAAGGTACGTATTAAAAAAAGGGGAAATGCAAATTTATCCGATAGGTAAAGTTTTTAATCAAATTAAGATCTGTTTACATCTACCTCTATTATTTTTTTAAGAAATTCTAACCATTTCCCTAAATCTTACGCTATCATTTTATGCTTTTTATATAATTTTCAATTTCGATGCTTTCTTCAAAAAATAGGATTGGACGGTTAAATGGTGCGCTGTCCATATTCTGGGGACTTAATATTTCTCCATGAGCATAATGATCTGCAAAGATTGGATTTGTTCGAAAATCACCCTTTCCTCTAAAATTCATAATGACAGCCTGAACATCGGACAATACGGCAATTTGCAAACCCGTAGCTTCACTTTCAAAAAAATCATGACGATTTAGTCGCATCCTTACTTGTTTTCCATGTAGCTGACTTTCCGGACAAAAGCCATTCCATATTTTGTCAATGGTATTCATTTCTGCTTTTTAGTGTTTTTTAATTATTTAAATATGCTCGTTGGTTTCTTGCCGATTTAATAAAATGAAATCATGTAAATTAATCATTAATATCATCCATTTCGTCGCCTGCTTCATAAGTTAGGTTTAGATGTTTTTTATTGTTGACCATCAGGTATATATAGATATTTCGTTCCGTTATAATTCCTATCCGTTATATAATGTCCTCAAATATTTATGTGGTTATGGCATTGGCAATGGATAATTTTTTTCTAACAACTTTTCAAGATAAGCTGTCAGTCCTTTGTTTTTAAGAAAAATGCTGGATGTATAAATCATTTTTTAGGTTGTTGGTTAACATGAAAATTTTGATTTTCACCACTAGAGTTATTCTGCGCACAAACTAAAATAACAAAGGTTTGCATTTAACTACCTTGTTTCTTATTGTCTTTATTTGTTCCCACTAATCACAAATAGCAATACAAACCGTCATTGTATTAAAATTTACTTAGGAGCATTGATCAGCTATCCCGTTTTTAGCAAATGTAGCATTATGTTCCGCCAGAATGTGACGTTGCGAAAGTTACGTCACTTTTTCGCCAAACCTTTTATAGTAGAATTGTTTTTAGCTTCAATAGGAATGTATTTTCCTTATATTATCCATTTTAATTCCTAATAAGATATATTTTTTAAGTGCTTTGTTAGAACTAATATTTACTTCATGAGGCCGCCTAAAAGTTTAAGTAATTTTAATCATAATGAAATCTACATTGAATATACCAAACGATGTTCTCCATTAATTCTTCTGGACCAAAAACCTTTAAGACCAAATTTTAATGGTTCGGGGTATCAATACCTTTAAAAAGCTCCCGTATTATAAACCGTTTTTTCCTGTATCATTTGATTTTTTGATTCTTGAATTCTGATGCGATTATTATTGGTTGATAAAAGATGTTCTGTTTCCAAAAGAGAATTATATTCTTGAATTGATATGATTATAGGATATTTATCCAGTTGCTTCATTAGTTAATGGTGGTGGGGCTGTCAAATTCAAAATTATAAGACCATTTTAATAGATCTTACGACAAAGTCGTGTATTTCACGATATTTTTTAGGAGGAAAACTAATTATTTTTGAAATTGTGTTAAAATTCTTTACTCTCATGAATAGCAATCTACCCATCGAAAAATTAGTCGATAATATCTGGAATAATCAGAAATATGGTAATTCCATCCAACAAAATTTAGCTGTTATTGATTTCCTTCAGGAAAATAAGTTAGCCCTTTTCATTGTGGGAAAGTCTTATTTTTATTTTCTGGATATGAAGGATGCAGAGCTGAATAATTTTAGTTCTGGCATCAGGGAAGTATTAGGTTATGAACCGAATGAAATGTCCCTGGGCAAATTGATTTCGTTGGTGCATCCTGCTGATTTACCTGTGGTCATATCTTTTGAATCAAAGGTTATGGAATTTTTTAATGGATTGCCCATTGAAAAAATGTTTAAATATAAAGTAAGATATGATTATAGGGTAATGCATAAAGATGGACATTATATCAGGTTGTTGCAACAAGTAATAACTATCGAAACAGACGATAAAGGCGCCATTGTAAAAACGATGGGTATTCATTCAGATATTACAGATTTAAAAAATGAAGGGCTACCTGTTCTTTCCTTTATTGGTCTGGACGGAGAACCCACTTATGAAAATGTTCAGGTTGAAGGTAAATTTTCCTTTCTAAAACCAGAAGAGCGTTTTTCACCGAGGGAAAAAGAAATACTGAATAAACTGATTCAAGGTAGAACCAGTGAAGAAATTGGCAAAGAATTATTTATTTCAAAGGAAACGGTTAATACACATAGAAGGAATATGCTCGCTAAATGTGGAGTAAAAAATTCAATGGAGCTGGTAAATATCTCCATAACGAATGGTTGGGTATAACCAATTTAAGCGTTCCATTAACGCAACGAAATTTTAGTCGCTAGCTTCTACCAAGTTGATTTTCAACGTGCATCATTTCATGCAAAATCCTTATAATTTCTAATTCGTTTTCTTTAAGGTTGATTTTATAATAGATATAATGTGATTTAACTTTTGATCGCCAATATGCAAATTTAAAATTCTTCAACCTTGCTCAATGTACCAAGTGATTTTCCTTAATATTTTGGAAAAAGGTATCACGATTAAAATCTTTGACAAACCCAGATTTTTCTCCCTTAATGAGTTCATTTATAAGCTCAGCTTTTTTTGTTTCTTCTTGTTCAAACAATCTCAACGCGGCATGAACTACTTCGTCCGCAGAAGAGAACTTCCCGGTTTCTAATTGACCATTTATAAAAGTTTTAAAATTATCTCTAAGTAAAATGGATGTGTTTTTTGACATGGGAAAATTTCATACCAATCATATAAAATTATGGTGAAATTTAAAACCTCTCCCAGGGGATACAACTCCTTGGTAAATGCGAGTTACTTATTCAAGCCATCAAAAAACAATAATGTACGCTCAATATTTTTGGCCCAATAATCCCATTCATGTTTTCCTTCATTTTCCTCGTAAATATGAGGAATATTATTTTCAATCAAAGTACGATGTAAGATTCTGTTTTGTTCAATCAATAAATCCTCCATGCCACAATCAAAGCGAAAGGGAGGGAGCTGCTTTTTATTCGCTAACATCCATTCCAGTACACCATCTTGTATGAGTGCCTTTTCTCTAAGTTCATCCACATTTTCAAGAAACAAGGACATCTGATCAAAATGAGTGATGGATGATAATCCGGAAAATCCACTGAATAGATTCGGATATTTTGCCCCCAAACGGAGCGCTCCATACCCACCCATAGACAATCCAGCTATATAAATTGGAGAATGATCGTCCAATAACTCGTTTTTTTCCTTTACTGCTGCGATAACATCCTGAATAATCCATTGTTCATAATCCTCTGTTTTATGGGGAATATACGCACTGCCATCCCCAAATAATCCATCGGAGGGCATAGCTAAAACCATGGGATCTAGCCGCTTTTCATCTATTAATCGTTGCAAGGTCAAGTGAACCTTTCCTTTCAAAGACCATGCCCAGTGACTGCCATAGACGCCGTGCAATAAAATAACAAGGGGTAAGGACTGACCAGAGCTTCCATTTCTTTCGGGGTTAAATACCGTTATATCCGCGCGCTTCCCTAAGGACGGACTCTTGACGGTAAGTACTTGAAATGGGGCAATAAAGGCTTCTTCCAGGGTGAAAAATGGGGATATCATCAGGTTTTATTCAATCTGCAAATTCAATCACTCCCTTCGCATTTTTCCCCGTATGCATATCATGAAATGCGTCCCCAAGTTTTTCCAATGGATAAGTTGAGGTGATCATTTCATCTAATTTTAAAGCGCCGGACGCATATAGATTCTGAAGGACGGGAAAATCAATTTGTGGTTTTGCTTTACCATACAAGGGATTAATATACACCTTATCCCATTCAAAAAGATTCATATCTATGGTTATTTCCTGCTCAATACCACTTACCTGCACCGCCATACCTCCATGACGTATCATGGATAATGGTGCTGCACCTAAAGCTGGAATAGCGGTACATTCAAAGGCATAATCTGCCCCTCTTCCCTGAGTTAAATCCCTTACTTTTTGAGCCATAAGAAGCAATCCGGCATCGTTTTTATCGGCTAAAAGGAAATGTGTTGCACCAAAAGTTGCCGCCATTTCCAATCTTCCGGGATTCACATCAATGGCTATAATCTTTTGAGCGCCAGCAATTTGGGCTGCCTGTATAACATTTAGACCTACGCCACCCGTGCCCAATACTACCACACTACTACCCGTTTTAACCTGGGCGGCATGAACTACAGAGCCGTAACCGGTCATAACGCCACAACCAACAATTGCCGCGGAAGGGTAGGGCATTTCAACTTGTATTTTAACACAAGCTGCCTCCCTGACTAAGGTGTATTCAGCCATGGTGCCTAAACTGAACGCACGTTCTATCGGACTTCCCTCACAGGTAGTACTTTCGTAAGTTGCATGACCACCACTTCGTTTGTTACCCGCGGTAACGGCTGAATTGGGTTCACACAAATGCTGGTTTCCTAACTGACATTGAAAACATTGATAACAAGGTATCGCCCAATTAAGCATGACTTTATCGCCGATGGCCAATGCCGTCACTTTTTCACCTGTTTTTACAACGATTCCGGCTCCTTCATGCCCAAGAATAAGTGGTTTGCCCCAATATTGGGCATCCCAATCGGTATGGCAGATGCCTGCAGCCATTATTTTAACCAATATTTCATCGCCTGTCGGATCTGCAACGGAAATTTCTTTGATAGAAAATTGTCCATTTCCATCGGTAACAGCAGCTTTACAATGAATCATTTGGAATAAATAAGAGGGTTAATGGGCGAGGCGATAATTTCCCCAATCATTGCTCCCGGACACCAGGTATTCCAGTCATTCACCTGATTCTCGTTCTCCGGTTCCTTCAATTTCATCTCACTGTCCATGTAAATCATGGTCATTACTTTTCTTGTTTCATCGGTATCATTTGCACCAGCCCTATGAAAAACCCAGCCGGAATGGAAGCTAACTTCACCAAGTTCAAAGGGCTCAATAACGTGTTCGAAATCAGTTACCCTCAATCTTTGCGCTATCTTCTGTTCACTCTCATCCCCGATGGCCAATTCTCTGCCCTCTACAATCGCCTGACTTCCAGCGCTGAATTCTAATGGACCCATTTCTAATGGTACTTCCTGTAGTGGAATCCAGGCGGTAATGGTTTTGTCGGAAGCCAGTGGCCAGTAATATTGATCGGCATGCCAAGGTGTGATTCCGCCTCGAGCTTCTTTAAACAACGCCTGATCGTGATACAATCGGACCCCATTGGTTTGAAGCAACTGCGTAGCAATGTGCCCCAGCCTTTTACTTAATACAAATTCTTTACAGGTTTCGTCCTCTCTCCAAAGATTAAAAATTTGTAAAAAAGCTTTTCCATAAGTATCTCTTTGTTCCATTGGCTTGTCCTGGGTATTTATTTCCGCCACTTTTTTACTAATTGCTTCTCCATAATAGGCTAATGTTTCAGCATCCAATACATTTTTTAGCTTTATAAATCTGTTTTTTTGGAAAAATGCGATGGCTTCCTCACTCACCTGAAAGGGCTGGTCTATGATTGTTGTTTTCATTCTTTTTAGTTCGGTTTGTTTACCTTCAAAATTACACGAGTTTTACTTCTTGGTCTTTGACTTTTTTGGCAAATAATTGTTTTATTTTATCATTTAATACGTTATTTTACTGTTAAATAGAAAATTTAGTCCTATGAAAGCTATTTTTGAACAGGTAAAATCAGATCCTTCCAAAGCTTTGCTCGTGCGTCATTTTGCTATACCGCAATTTGACGCACCCTTTCATTTTCATCCGGAATATGAACTTACCTTGATTGTAAAAGGGGAGGGGCAGCGCTTTGTTGGTAAACAAGTAGATAATTTTTCGGATGGAGATTTGGTATTCTTAGGTTCCCATTTACCTCATTGTTGGATTAATCACCAAAAGGAAAATCAAACAGAGTTATCTGAGGCCATCGTGGTTCAATTTAACCAGCATTTTTTAGGAGAAGGTTTTTTAAATCTTAATGAATTTGTAGCTATTAAAATGTTTCTTGACAAATCAAAAGCAGGCTTTGACATTCAGGGAAACGATAAAATAAAGATTACTAACAGATTATTTGAAATGATTGCCGCCTCCCCAACGCAACAGATATTGATTTTAATGGATATACTGGATTTGTTAAGTCGAGCAGTCCAACTGAAACCGTTAGATCTTTCGTTCGCAGAAAATGACTTTAAGGTGTCAGAAACGAACCGTTTTCAAAAGGTGTTTTCCTACCTCATAACACACTATAAAGAAGATATTTCATTAGCAAAAATAGCAGGGATAGCTGACCTTTCGCCGACCTCCTTTTGTCGATATTTCAGAAGTATTACGCAACAATCCTTCGTAGAAGTTCTCCTCGAATTCAGGATTAAGCAAGCCTGCCATTTACTGCTAAACACTGATGTGGCCATTAGAGAAATAGCCTTTCAGTGTGGATTTTATGATGTTCCTTACTTCAATCGCATTTTTAAGA
>JBILDL010000385.1:0-3120 GCA_044352635.1 Saprospiraceae bacterium
GAATCTATAGAATATGCTATGATGGAGGAGTTAGCCAGAGAATTAAATGCTGATCCGTCAGAAGATGAAGAATAATAAGCTGATTGTCAAAGTGTAAGGGAAAAACACACGTTTTTTTTTAAAAAATAATAACTATTTCTTTTTTTTATAAAATGTTCCCCTATCTTTGCGTCGCTTTAAGAAATTAGGGCATTGATCCTGTAGCTCAGCCGGTAGAGCATATCACTTTTAATGATAGGGTCCTGGGTTCGAATCCCAGCGGGATCACACTTTTAAAATTAAAGTTTTTTATAAAAATTTAATTTTTATTGCCTAAATTAGGCTTTTATTACGCTCGATTAATTTGTTTATCTTTTTTTTAACTACTTTTAGTCGAGTAACCTATTCCTATGATTAAATTACCTGGCGCCTCCCCAAGATGGATCATTTTCTCGATTGATTTATTCGTTTGTGTAGGCGCCTGGTCTATTTCTCTTAATTATTGGTTATCTCTCCTACAGGAACCTATCTCCTACAACCAAACCCTTTATTCCTATATTCCTGTTGTCATTGTAAATGTTGCTTTATTCTTCGCCACCAGTTTGTATAGTGGTATCGTCCGATTTACAGGCTCTTATGAATTAGCAAGAATTTTGTTCATCAGCCTTTCAGGTACCCTACTTTTATATATAGCTAATGAGATTTTTTTCTCTAATGTTTATTCCCGATTCTCTCTGTTCTGGTTAAGCTATTTTTTCTCAGTTTCTATTGGCCTCGCTACCTATCGTTTGTTCATTAAATTTGGCTATCGGTACATCAGTTTGCAAGGTCTTACGGCTACGAATGTAGTAATTTACGGAGCAGGGATTCCCGGAGCTACAGTCAAGGCAGCTATTGATAGAAGCGCCGATAAAAACTTTATCATCCGCGCTTTTGTGGACGAAAGACCAAATTATCATTATAAAAGACTCGATGGTATTCCTGTCATTTCTCCTGAACAATTTAAAAGCCTTCATTTCAAAATCAAAATTGAACGACTTATTGTTGCTTCTCTCGATGATAATAAAGAAAGTAAAGACGATATCTTTGAATTTTGTCTGGAACATAATATTGGTATCCAGAAGGTCCCTCAAACATCCATGCTTGCTGAATCGAATCTGACCATCGCACAATTTCCAAGGTTAAACATTGAGGAACTCTTAGGCAGGGAACCTATTCTTATTGAAAATGAGGATGCGGAAAATATTTATAAAGGGAAGCGTATCCTCGTTACGGGTGCTGCTGGTTCTATAGGAAGCGAACTGGTACGTCAATTGTTGTTGTTTAAACCAGTTCAATTAATTATATGCGACCAGGCAGAAACGCCCATGAACGATCTGTTACTTCAACTGGGTTCAGAAAAATATAAAGCGATTATCGTTCCGTTTTTATCCTCTGTGACAGATGAACTGAGGATGAAAAGGTTATTTGACTGTTACCACCCTGAAATTATTTTTCATGCGGCTGCCTATAAACATGTACCGGTTATGGAGGCATTTCCTAGCGAAGCGCTAAAAGTAAATGTGCTAGGTACTCGGCGGATGGCCGATTTGGCAGTAAAATACAAAGCAGATCGCTTTGTTATGGTTTCTACCGATAAAGCGGTGAATCCTACCAATGTGATGGGTGCTTCCAAGCGTTTAGCAGAAATGTATATCCAAAGTCTTACTATGGATGAATCTTGTGATACCCGTTTCATTACCACTCGTTTCGGGAATGTTTTGGGTTCCAATGGTTCAGTTATCAACAGGTTTAAGGCACAGATTGAAGCCGGTGGGCCGGTGACTGTCACCCATCCTGAAATAAATCGTTTTTTTATGACGGTTTCTGAGGCCTGTCAATTGGTATTGGAAGCAGGTAATATGGGCAATGGCGGGGAGGTTTTTGTTTTTGATATGGGTAAACCCGTTAAAATTGCCGATTTAGCCAAAAAGATGATTACCCTCTCTGGTCGTGTTCCTAATAAGGATATCCACATCCATTACAGTGGTCTTAGACCGGGTGAAAAACTATTTGAAGAACTCCTCCATAATAAGGAGGAAAATAGAGAAACGTATCACCATAAGATCATGATCGCTAATGTCAGGGTATTACCCTTCCAAGACATATTACAAGCATTTAATCATTTGAATCAGTTAATCTATAGTGATGACGATGAGTTTGTCCTGGTGTCGTGGATGAAAAGTCTTGTGCCTGAATTTTTAAGTAATAATAGTGAATTTGAAGCTTTAGATGGTGTAAATGAAAAGGAAAAAATGGATATTTACGCTCCAAATGGTTTAGATTCAAAATAAAAGAAATGAGTTTAATGAGTAATCTTAATTTTTTTAAAGGAATACCCGCCACGGTATTCCTTTTAGTGTTTAGTTTGGCTTTCTTCTGGGATATGCCTGCGCTACAGGCACAGATAACGAATAATCCTCAAGGTAGTGGGGGAGTATCGTCTTCTCAAATGTCTATGCTGCGTTCTGAATTACAGAAAAGAGGCATTTCAGAGGATGAAGCTAAAACGTATCTGTTGAAAAAAGGCATAGACGTTGAGAAATTAAGTCAGGCGGAATTGATTATAAGAAAGGAGGAGATCATTGATTACATGCGGGATCTCGAGGCGGAAAAGAAATCGAAAGAATCAGTAAATCCAAAGTCAAAAAAACTGGATATTGAAGATGCCCTGGAGCAATATGAATTGGGTGAACTGGATACCCTGAAGCTGACTGAGGAGGAATTGGCCCTACTTCGTCCGGAACTTGAAAAGAAGAAGCTGGAGATGGAGGAAGAGAAAAAGAAAGAGGAGGAGTTGGCAAATCGGAAATTTCAGATTTACGGTCATTCCTTTTTTGAAAATAAGAACTTGAAGTTAATAGGTACTACCGACGGTGCAAAAGCACCCGATACCTATATATTAGCCGCCGGAGATGAAATAAGAGTTACTATTTTTGGGATATCTCAGGCCGATATTTTATTGGAAGTGGAAAGAGAGGGTTATATTCAACCAGTGAGTATGCCTAAAATTTTTGTCCAGGGTCTCAGTCTTGGCGAAGCGCGTAAATTATTGAGAAACAGGTTCAGTACCTATTACCGGTTTAATCAAGACCAGTTTGC